>CBFDCL010000073.1:0-11319 GCA_965603295.1 uncultured bacterium
TCAGGGAAAAGGGAGCCCAGCTCCTGTCGCAGGTCAGCGGGAAAAAGGTCCTTGTCGTTGGGGACCTCATGATCGACGAGTACATCTGGGGAGCCGTGGAAAGGGTCTCGCCCGAGGCACCCGTGCCCGTTGTGGGTGTAAAAGGTGAAACCCTTCGCCTGGGAGGGGCGGCCAATGTGGCCAATAATATCCTGACTCTGGGCGGAGCGGTTGAACTCTGCGGGGTCGTGGGTGATGATCAAATGGGCCGATGGCTCTTAAAGGACCTTGAGGGCAAAGGCGTGGGCACCCGTGGTATCGTAACCGTTCATCAACGTCCGACCACGGTGAAAACAAGGGTCATGGCGCATTCCCAGCAGGTTGTGAGGGTGGATAAGGAGGTCACCACTCCCATTGAAAGGTCCGATGAGAAGGTTGTCCTCGGTTCCTCGGAATCGTTCCTCTCCGACTGCGGCTGCGTAGTTATCAGCGACTATGCGAAAGGGGTCGCGACCACGACACTGATCCGTGACCTGATTACACTGGCGAGGGAGGCCCGTGTTCCGGTCGCCGTGGATCCCAAGGTTATCCATTTTTCCACATATAAGAATGTGACCGTTCTGACCCCGAACCTCCTTGAGACCGCAGCCGGTTCGGGGATGATCATTGACAGTATTGATGCTCTCCTCGAAGCGGGCCGGAAAATAATAGAGAAACTGCGATGTGAATACCTCATTATCACCAGAGGCGATCAGGGGATGACGGTTTTCGAGGGACCCGATACCGTTACCCATATTCCCGCTGACAGCCATCGCGTATATGATGTCACCGGTGCCGGTGACACCGTGATCTCCACCCTGTCCCTGGCAGTAGCCAACGGCCTGTCCATTCTTGAGGGCGCCTACCTGGCTAACGTGGCTGCCGGGGTTGTCGTCGGGGAGGTGGGAACTGTTCCCGTTTCGTTTGAGCGGTTGAAAGAACGCGCGAAAGAACTGGAACGTTTCCCTAACCTGGACTTCTGACGGCCTGAGCTTGGAAAAACGGATCCAGGATAGCCAAATTTCCGGAAAAACCCTGACAATCGATGAGAGCCGTAATCCCCGGGAGAGAACACCTAAAACAGCTCGTTAATCTGTTCGCAGCCGCCTGCCTGCTGCTTGTTTTCTTTTTTGGATCCAACGACAGGTTCTGGGAAGCGTTCTTCCTGCTGATCCTGGTTTCCCTCTCGGCCATCCGAAGGTGGAAGCCCCCTTCAGGGTCATGGAATCCTGAAAAGGCCTTCCTCTGAGGATTCCTCACAGAAAAAAATTCATTTCAGGAAGTATAGTTACCCCGAACGGGGTTCCGTCCGGTCCTGGTGCGGTGAGGGCGGAGGAAAAACCAGGATGTCGGCGGTTTCCCGGAAGGGGTCATCATGTGCGAGGATATGCATGTCGCGGCCAAAATGCTCCTGAAGGGCTGGAACGTGACCTACGAACCCGATGCGAAGGTCTTCCATTCCTATGATTACAGCCTCTCGGGTTATTTCCAGCGGTCCTTTGATGTCGGTGTTTTCCACGCCAGGGAGCCGAGGATAAGGGAGTATTTTGGTGCCCCGGAAGGTGAGGGTCTTCTGTACGTCCGGTCTCATGTTGCCTACCTGCTGAGAAACGCGCCCCTGCTTATTCCAAAGGCCCTGTTCCACGATTTCTTTGGCTACGCGGGTTAGCGCCTCGGGCTTGGCGAGCACTTCCTCCCGGGAGCGGTGAAGGAGTTTTTGAGTGCCAACAGATCTTTCTGGGAAAACGCCCGGGGTTAAGCGGGATACGAACCGGTTCCCTTTCGTTCGGGAATCTTGCAAACCCATACTCAAGGTAGTAAAAATAAACAGTTAAGCATTCCGGGATTCATTTCTTCCGTGCGGATCCGGGAAAAGGGAGCGGGGAGGAAAATGAGAACCGTCGTCATCATTCCAGCAAGGTACGGGTCGAAACGGTTTCCGGGAAAACCACTTGCTCTCCTCGGTGGGATCCCGGTTATTGAACATGTCTGGAGTGGGGCTGTGAAGAGTCGGATGGTGGACAGGGTCCTTGTGGCCACCGATGACAGGAGGATCTACGATACGGTGATCGGTTTTGGAGGGGAGTGTTCGATGACGGCGACGGATCACGCAAGCGGTTCCGACCGCATCGGGGAGGTGGCCCGCGGGATCGAGGCCGACGTTATCGTGAACCTCCAGGGGGATGAACCGTTTTCGAATCCGGATGTTATCGATGCCGTTATAAGTGTCATGGCCAGTGAGGATCCACCTGACATCTCCACGGCGGGGGTTCCCCTGCGTGGTGAAGAGGAGTATCGGAGCCCGGACACGGTCAAGGTCGTTGTGGATAACAGGGGGAAAGCTCTGTATTTTTCCCGCTCCCCGATACCGCATGGTTGGAAGGGGCCGAATGTGTATTCTATGCGTCACTTGGGTCTTTATGCTTACTCCCGTGAGGCCCTGCTCAGGTTCATCTCATTGCCTCCGGGGACCCTCGAGATCGCTGAGGGCCTTGAACAGCTCAGGGCCCTTGAGAACGGGATGAGGATCGACGTTGCCAGGGTTGATGGTTTCCAGGGTGTTGGCATTGACAGGCCTGAGGACATCCACCGAGCGGAAGAGATGATGAGGAAGGGCATCCGGAAAGAGGGCGGAAAGACCGCCTGTATCGGGGAGGAACAATGAGGACCAAGTTCATCTTTGTCACCGGCGGAGTTGTGTCTTCCCTGGGGAAGGGACTGGCCTCGGCCGCCATCGGCGCTCTCATGGAATCCAGGGGGCTGACGGTAACCAATCAGAAAATGGATCCCTATATCAACGTGGATCCGGGGACAATGAGCCCGTACCAGCATGGGGAGGTTTTCGTGACCGACGACGGGGCGGAAACCGACCTGGATCTTGGCCACTATGAGAGGTTCACCCACTGCCCCACGTCGAAAAAGAGCAACTTCACCACCGGCCGGGTGTACGATTCGGTGATCAACAAGGAAAGACAGGGTGAATACCTCGGAGGCACGGTCCAGGTCATTCCCCACATCACCGACGAGATCAAGTCCATGATCCTTGCGGCCACTTCGGATGTGGATGTTCTCATCTGTGAGGTAGGGGGGACGGTGGGTGATATCGAGAGCCTTCCTTTCCTCGAGGCCATCCGGCAGTTCAAAAGCGACGTCGGGCGTGAAAACGTTATTTACCTTCACCTGACCCTTGTGCCGTATATCTCCACTGCGGGGGAGTTAAAGACCAAACCGACCCAGCATTCCGTCCAGAAACTCAGGGAGATCGGGATTCAGCCCGACATCCTTCTGTGCCGGACCGACCGGATCCTGGACATGGACATCAAGAAGAAGATCGCCCTTTTCTGCAACGTGACACCCGAGACCGTTATCACCGCCATGGACGTGGATTCGATCTACCAGGTTCCCCTGGCTTTCCATAGAGAGGGGTTGGACGAGCGGATCACCGAACACCTCCAGATGTGGACCCGGGCCCCCGACCTCGGGATCTGGGAAAAGATCGCCGAAAACATTCAGAATCCATCTGAGGAGGTGGAGATCGCAGTTGTCGGCAAATATGTCAGCCTGGTCGAATCCTACAAGAGCCTGAACGAGGCCCTGATTCACGGTGGTCTCGGGAACAATGCCGGGGTGGTCCTCAAATATGTCGACAGCGAGGAGATTCAGGAGGGAGGGGCTGAGCACCTCTTGGAGAATGTGGATGGCATCCTGGTGCCGGGCGGGTTCGGACACCGCGGAACCGAGGGCAAGATCATGGCTGCCGGCTACGCCAGGGAAAACAACATCCCCTATTTCGGGATCTGTCTAGGGATGCAGCTTGCCGTTGTGGAGTTTGCGAGAAACGTGGCACACCTGGCCGGGGCCAACAGTTCCGAGTTCGACCCGGAGACCCCGCACCCGGTTATCGATCTGCTGCCGGAACAAAGGGCCATCACCGACATGGGCGGGACCATGCGTCTGGGGGCTTATCCCTGCAACCTGGAAAAAGGAACCAGAGCCGTTCAGGTGTACCGGAGCAGTAAAATCTCGGAGAGGCATAGACACAGGTATGAGTTCAACCCCGAATACCGTGAACAGTTAATGGAAAAGGGTTTGGTTGTCTCGGGCGTCTCCCCCGACGGGCGTCTCGTGGAGATGATCGAGTACCCGGACCACCCGTGGTTCATCGGCTGCCAGTTCCATCCCGAGTTCAAGTCGAGACCCTGGGAGCCCCATCCCTTGTTTGCCGGTTTTATCGAGGCCAGCCTCGAGAACAGGAAAAGGAACCGATGACAGAGTCGACCGTTGGAAAGGTGCCGGTGGGTAACGTATCCATCGGGGGACCGGACCTGGTCCTTATCGCGGGTCCCTGTGTGATAGAGGGTGCGGGGAAGACCCTGGATGTGGCTGGGCGCCTGGCCGAGATCTGTGATCGGGTGGGAATCCCCTGGATTTTCAAAGCCTCTTTCGACAAGGCCAATCGGACTTCCCTTGGATCATTCCGGGGGCCCGGTATCGAGGAAGGGCTTGACATCCTGGCTTCCGCCCGGTTGAAAAGCGGGGTTCCAGTGACGTCGGACGTTCACACGACCGATCAGGTTTCCCGGGCTGCGAAGGTCCTGGATCTCCTGCAGATCCCCGCTTTTCTGTGCCGTCAGACGGATCTGCTCTCTGCCGCGGCTGCCACAGGCAAGCCGGTGAATGTGAAAAAAGGGCAGTTCCTTTCCCCCTGGGACGTCAAGGGGATTGTGGGCAAGGTAGGCGATGGGGGCCGCCTCGTCGTCACCGAAAGAGGGACCACCTTCGGTTACAATAACCTTGTTGTGGATTTCCGGTCGTTTCCGGTCATCAGGGAACTGGGTATCCCTGTGGTCTACGATGCAACACACAGCCTTCAGCTTCCGGGCGGCCTTGGCAACTCTTCCGGCGGGATGCGTGAATACATCCCTTACCTTTGCCGCGCGGCGGTGGCCTGCGGTGTGGACGCTGTTTTCATGGAAGTTCACCCTGATCCGGACCGTGCTCCGTGCGATGGTCCCAACATGTGGCCCCTGGACCGCCTGGAGGACCTTCTCCGCCAGCTCCTCGCCATCAGGCGGTCCGTCGTGGAGGTTCCGTGAGCGATTCGGCTGAAAAAGAAAGGATCCTCTCCGTCGCCCGGAGGGTGCTGTCCATCGAGGAAAAATCCCTCCGGACCGTGCATGAGAGGCTGGGAGGCGAATTTTACCAGGCTGTAGAGGAAATCGCCTCGTGCAAGGGCCGCGTGGTATTCACGGGAATGGGGAAATCCGGCCTTGTCTGCCGAAAGATTGCGGCAACTTTTGCGAGCACCGGCACCCCGGCTCTTTTCCTCCATCCCGCCGAAGGAGGACACGGCGATCTCGGGATGCTCACGAGGGGGGATATTCTTGTTGCGGTCTCCAACAGCGGGGAGACCGAGGAGTTGATCCGTCTCCTGCCGGCCGTCAAACGCCTTGGGGTTTCCATCATCTGCCTGACCGGAAAGGGAAACTCCACGATGGCCAAAAGGGCCGATGTGGTCCTGGACATTTCCGTGACGGAGGAGGCCTGTCCCCTGGGGCT
This sequence comes from uncultured bacterium, assembly GCA_965603295.1. GTDB lineage: Bacteria > BMS3Abin14 > BMS3Abin14 > BMS3Abin14 > BMS3Abin14 > JAFGWO01. The sequence goes on from CBFDCL010000073.1 coordinate 5,578, forward strand.
GGCTCCCACCGCCAGTACGATTGTAACCATGGCCCTTGGCGATGCCCTGGCGGTGGCGCTTCTCGAAAGGCGGGGGTTCACGGAGGAGGATTTTGCTTTTTTCCATCCCGGAGGGGCGATCGGGAAGCGTCTCCTGACCGTTTCCGATATCATGCATGTCGGCGATGAGATACCCCGGGTTTCCCCAGGGACACCGGTGAGGGTCGCGCTTTTCGAGATCACCTCAAAAAACTTCGGGTTTACGGCAGTCGTTGATTCCGACGACCGCCTTCTTGGCATCATTACAGACGGGGATCTCAGAAGGCTCCTTGAAAAGGAGAACGATCCTCTTTCCTTCGAGGCGGGGGATATCATGACCCGGGACCCGAAAACCACGGGTCCGGACGCCCTTGCCGCAAAAGCGCTTCAGATCATGGAGTCTTTTGCCATCACGGGTCTCGTGGTAGTGAATGAGGAAGGGTTCGTGACCGGCGTATTGCACATGCACGATATCCTGAAGTCGGGTGTGGCCTGAAAATGCGGTGCGGGGGAAAGGAAAAGGGAACGATCCCTGACCGTGAGAGGAACCTTCTGGAGACTGCCGGAAAGATCAGGCTGATTGCTCTGGACGTGGATGGGGTCCTTACCGACGGGAGGATTACCTATTCCTCCTCGGGAGATGAGATCAAATCCTTCCACGTCAGGGACGGGCATGCTGTAAAACTGGCCCTGCGGGCTGGTCTGGTGGTCGCCATCATTACCGGCCGTGAGAGTCCCATCGTGTTGCGCCGGGCAGAAGAACTCGGGATCCTGCGGGTTTACCAGGGTGCCCTGGATAAGATGGAGGCCCTCCGTGAACTTCTGGCGGATACGGGTTTTGACCCTGTCCAGATCGCATACATGGGAGATGATGTGGTGGATCTTCCTGTTTTGAGGGCCGTGGGATTTGGCTGTGCGCCGTCGGATGCGGATCCCGAGGTCCTGGCGAGGGCGGACCTGGTGACCGGCGCTTCCGGGGGAAAAGGCGCCGTCCGCGAACTGATCAGGTATATACTCTCGGCTCAGGGGTTGTGGGAGGAGATCATGGCCCGCTACTTTGACCAGAGCGGCGGATAAAGTCCTTACCACGTTTCTGTCAAAAAGGATGTCCTGACCCTGCCTGCACATTTTCTTCACAGATACAGTCTCAAGGTTTATGCAACATTCACGCCATTTTCTTTTCTTTCCTCCCCCGCTGTGATAATCTTTCAGAATGAACGCCATGGCCCGGGATCGTCGAGGACCCCCGTGGTGGACCGTTGTTAAAACGCTTGTCCTCACAGCGTTGATCCTGTTCCTGCCGGTTCAGGCAGCGGGTGTTGCGGAGATGGAGATTTCGGGGTTTTCCGTTGTCCAGGAGACCGGCGGCACAAAGTGGACGATCCGGGCTCGAACTGCAACCTACCGGGATGAGATGGAAGTCATCCTAGATGCGGTTACGGCCGAGATGGCTTCCGGGGGGGTCAGGGAAGTCAGCGTCACCGGCGACACGGGGCGATACGACGCAGAAAAGCAGATTCTTTACCTGAAGGGAAACGTCGTTGCCCGGACCGTGCGAGGGTTGCATCTGAGGGCTGAAACGGTGAGGTGGAACGGGACCGGTGCCTTTCTCGAAGCATGGGGAGGTGTCGAGTTGACCAACGGCCCGATCCTTGTCCGGGGAGGGTCGGCGCGGTATACCCCTGGCACGGGGACTGCCCTTGTCATGGGAAAAGTCATGACGATCCTGGAAACGGGGAGGATTAGCCCGTGAAGCATGGTTTTGCCACTGCGATGTTCCTGCTCCTGACCTGTGTGACGGCTTGGGCCCAGCCGGTCGACATGGAGGAGGTCAGGATTTTTTCCGAATCCCTTCGGATAATGGATCGGTCCGGAATCGTAGAGTTCGAAGGACCGGTCCGGGTTGAAGTCAGGGGAGTGGAAGTGAGCTGTGACCATCTCGTCGTGAACACGTCGCAAAATGACCCCATGATTGTGCTTTCGGGAACAGCCACAGGAAATGTGGTCATGGTGCGCGGGGAGGAAAGGGTAGAGGCGGGTAAGGCCCGGTTTGACCTGGAAAAAGAAACCGTGGAACTGACGGGTTCACCCCGCCTGGTCAAGGGGCAAACGATCATTGGTGCCGAGAGGATTATTTACCTTCTGAGAGAGGGAACCGCGACGTTTCAGGGGCCGGTCCGGGCGGTTTTCCCTGGTCCAAAGGAATAATGGGGATGTCACGGCTTTGCGCCCACAGCCTCACCAAATCCTACCGCGGTCGGACCGTTGTGAAGGATGTTTCGATCCATTTGTCTCCCGGAGAAGTTGTGGGGCTCCTGGGCCCGAACGGTGCCGGCAAAACGACGACTTTTTTCATGATCTCGGGTCTGATCAGGCCTACCAGTGGAACCGTTTCCCTTGACGACACCGATATTACCGGATGGCCCATCCACCGGAGGGCCAGGGTCGGTATTGGATATCTTCCCCAGGAAGCGTCCATTTTCCGCGGAATGACCGTCGATGGCAACCTTCTGTCCGTCATGGAAGCGGTGGGCGTGAAGAAGCCGGACCGGGAAGGGCTGCTCGCACAGCTCAAGGAATCCATGGGAATCGAGCACCTCTCCGCCACACTGGGCGCGTCCCTGTCCGGTGGTGAGCGGAGGAGGGCCGAGATCGCCAGGGCTCTTGTTCCGGAACCCGCTTTTCTTCTTCTGGATGAGCCTTTTGCCGGGATTGACCCCATCACGGTGCAGGAGCTTCAGAAGCTGATCCGGAAGCTGTGCGAAAGCGGTCTTGGGATTCTGATCACCGACCACAATGTGCGGGAGACGCTGGGAATTACCGACAGGGCCTATATCCTTGCCTCGGGTGTTATCCTGGAGGAAGGGGGGCCTGACGTCATCATGAACAGCGACAAGGCGAAGAAGGTCTATCTGGGAGAAGGATTTCATCTATAAACCCGGTTAAGAATTAAAGATTGAGAATTGAGGATTGAGGATCAGGTATTCAGATTCAGCGTTCAGAGGGGGTCCGGGTTTAGCGTTTAACGTGGTTTTCTTGGATCCTGGCTCTATTTTGAAATTTGAAAATTGGAATTTGAAATAAGAGGGTTGAAAGGCAATACACCTTGGATCTTAAGACCCAGCTTCAGTTGAAACAGACCCAGCAGCTGGTGATGACCCCCCAGCTGCAGCAGGCCATCCGGCTCCTTCAGTTGTCCCGGATGGAGCTGGTTGAGATCGTTCGCCAGGAGATCCTGGAAAACCCTCTCCTGGACGAATACGCTTCCCCCGAGAGCGAGTCGGAGGTTTCCATGGACCAGCCCGTCGAAGGGGCCCAGGAGACGGTGACCGACCAGTCCGACCGTGAGGAAGAGATAAACGTTCTTTCCATCCCCAGTGATATATTGGAGTGGGAGTCCTACCTCGATTCGGGCCAGAACCTCCCGTACCAAGGGTCGGAGAATGGGGAGCAGCCCTCCTTCGAAGCCATGGTGACCGTACCGGCGACCTTGAAGGAGCATCTCCTGTGGCAGTTGAGGATGTCCAGGCTTTCGGAATACCAGCTCGTCGCGGGGGAGGCCATTATCGGCAACCTCAACGATGACGGGTACCTCCCGAACCCCTTGGAGGAGATCCTGGCACCGTATGGTGAAGAGGTTGTTTCGGCTGGGCCTGAAGCCCTGGAAATCATCCAGGACTTTGATCCCGCCGGCGTTGGAGCCCGGGACCTTGTCGAGTGTATCCTTATTCAGGTCAGGCAGCTCAAAATGCCCGATACGCTGGTCGAGGAAATAGTGCGTGACCACCTCGAGGATATCGCGAAACATGACTTTGAGCGGATCGCGAAGGAAAAAGGAGTACCCGGATCGGAGGTCCTGCGGGTTGTTGAGCTTCTTAAGGAGCTCGAACCAAAACCGGGAAGGCCATTCGGGAACAGGGAAGCCATCTATGTGACCCCTGATGCTTTCCTGGTTAAAATGGGGGATGAATGGATTATCATGCTCAACGATGACGGGCTGCCTAAACTCCGGATTAACAGCTACTACAGGGAGCTCCTGAAGCATGGTTCAAAGATGACTGCCCAGGATCGTGAATTCCTTGTCGAAAAGATCAGGTCCGCATCCTGGCTCATCAAGAGCATAGACCAGAGACAAAGGACTATCTACCGCGTTACCAAGAGCATCCTCGAAAAACAGAGGGATTTTTTCGAGAAGGGCATCAAGTTCCTCAAACCCATGGTCCTGCGTGATGTCGCTGACGATATCGGCGTTCACGAATCGACGGTAAGCCGAATTACGACCCAGAAGTATCTGAACTGTCCCCAGGGGCTTTTCGAGCTCAAGTTTTTCTTCAATCCCGGGATCCAGACCCTTTCCGGCGAGATGCTTGCCTCGGAAAGCGTTCGAGCCAAGATCAGGGACATCGTCAAGGCTGAGGATTCCGCCAAGTCGATGAGCGATCAGGCTATCTCCGAGATGCTGCGTCTGGAGGGGATCGACATCGCCAGGAGGACGGTGGCAAAATACAGGGAATCCATGAACATTCTCCCTTCCTCCAGAAGGAAAAAAGGCTTCTGAAAGGGGCTGTCCGGGCCCGGTTACGGGGAGGGTTGACTTTGATTTTTTTCTGTGGTTACGTCAAAATCTTTATGAAGGAGGTCTGGCAACCATGCAGATAGAGGTTTCTTTCAAACAGATGGAACACAGTGACGCTCTCAGGGATTACATCGTTGAGAAGCTCGACCGGGTTCTTAAACCCCTTGTGGAACCTGTCAACGCCCAGACTGTCTTCCATGTGGAGAAATACCGGCATGTTGTGAAAGTCACCGTTCATGCCAACGGGATCGTCATCAAAGGAAGAGAGGAGACGAACGATATGTACTCCTCCATCGACCTGGTCATTGACAAACTTGACCGGCAGGTTCGGAAATACCGTGACAGGATCGTCGAACATGGAAACAAGGATGCCCTCAGGGAATATCGGGCCAACCACAAGGTTCTTTCGGAGCTAATCCCCGAAGACCAACGCGAGATCATCCCCCAGAAGGAGCTCATTCTCAAACCGATGAACGTCGACGAGGCAGTTATGCAGATGGAGTTGCTAAACAAGAGCTTCCTCCTTTTCAATAATGCTGACACCAACAGTCTGAACGTCATCTATATCCGGGATGACGGCCATTTCGGGTTGATTCAACCCCAGGTGCACCCATAGGAACGGCGGCCAGATATGAGGATTGTGGATTATTTGACAGAGACCGATATCCTGCCCGATCTCCAGGCCACATCGCGGGAAGAGGTCCTTGGCGAAATGGTGGAACACCTTCTCGAAGCGGGGAAGATCAAGGATGCAGATGGACTGGTTCAGATCCTTCTTGAGCGTGAGATGCTTGGCAGCACGGGGATCGGACACGGGGTTGCCATCCCCCACGGACGCCTAGGTGGGCTGAAGGAGATCCTTCTGGTTTTCGGGCGCTCCGAAAAAGGCGTCGAATTTGAGGCCCACGACGGCAACCCGGTGAACCTCTTTTTCCTTCTCATTGCCCCCGAGGATTCTGCGGGACTTCACCTGAAAGCTCTTGCCCGCATCTCCCGCATCCTCAAGAACCCCGAGTGCCGTGCTTCCCTCCTCAACTCCCGGGACCGGGAGATCCTGTTCGGGGCTATCCGCAAGGAGGATGAGCGGCACTGACAACGTGCCGGATCGGATGAACAGCGTTCCTGTTCGCACTCTTTATGAACACAAC
>CBFDCL010000074.1:0-11130 GCA_965603295.1 uncultured bacterium
GCGATAAGATTTTCAGGGATCAGGTCCGTGGTTTTTTCCAGAAAAGTGCTAATGGCCACTACCTGCAATCAATTGTTCTTAGATCCAGGCTCCCAGCTGCGGTTATAAACTTCAAACCTCAAACTTCAAACCTCAAACCCCGAATCTCAAACCGTTCCCCAATCACTAACCTTCACTGATTTCCTGCAGCCTTCGGTTTTCCTGCGAATCGTGGTTCTCCCTCCTGAACGATTCCATGGAATGGCGCAGCTGATCGAGCTGGGCCGATCGGATCACCGGGAGGTTCTCCATCCCCCTGTTATCGAGCCGCTCAAGCACGGAAGCAACGGTCATCCTTTCCGGGTCAAAAGCCGGCTGGTAGGCGAAGATCTTCTCCTTTTCCAGCCTGACCGAAGTGATCACACCCGCCTCAACGAGGTCGTGAAGGAGCTGGCGCAAAAGCCGTATCGGGATTCCCAGCCCGTGGGCGATGGTTTCCTCGTCCATTGGCGCTTCCCCGGGAGAGAACCGCTCCAGCAGGAGGTTGACAATCCTCAGGGACAGGAGCTTGCGGAAAGCCGGACTGGCCAAATTGGCATCCGGCTCGAACTCATAAGTGTCCACGTTCTGGGTGGCAAAGGAAAGCTCCGCCCCGGACAGGACGATCATCCAGCTGGCCTGCAGCCAAATCAGGAACAGGGGCAGGGCCGCAAAACTGCCGTAGATGGCGTTGTTCTTCGCCATACCCACCTGGAAGGTGACGTAGAACACCTGGAAAACCTGATAGGCGGTTCCCGCCGCCACCCCGGCAACAAGGGCTGATCGAAACCTCACGTGGGTGTTGGGCATTAAAATGTACAGGAGTGTAAACATGATCCAGGTGACAACCAGGGGCAATAGCCCGAGGACGCTCCGGATGACGGGCCCCAGGTATCCCAGAAGCCTCACCTGCTCCAGAACACTCTGTATCTGGCCCGAGACGATAACGGTGACAGCGCTGGAGGTGACGAAAAGGAGGGGGAGCAGGATCATCAGGCTCAGGTAGTCGCTGATTTTCCTCACCAACGTCCGCGGCTCCTGGACTCCCCAGATCTCGTTGAAACTCTGTTCGGTATTGGACAGGACTTTCAGAACCGCCCAGATGAGAAAAGCAAACCCGATCCCGGCCACGAGGCCGCCCCTTGTATTATCCAGGAGCCGGTTGGCAAAGGTCACCACCTGGGAGGCCACCTCACCCTGAGCGGCAAAAGCTTTGGAAATCTCCCTTTCCAAGGCTTTTTGAAAACCAAACCCCTTGGCCACCCCGAAGAGCATGGCCACCACCGGGACGATGGAGAGCAGGGAGTAGAAGGTCAGGGAACTGGCCCTCATTTGGCACCTGTTTTCAACGAAACCGCGCAGGGTCAAAAGAACGACCCTCAGCACCCTGATGCCGAACCAGGTGAAGAAACCCACATCGTTTTTCCGAACCCTCCAGATGCCCGTTTTCAGGAAAAACAGGATCCTTTTCAGGGACCACGCGTTTGGGCCAGTCGTTTCCTCATTCACGGTTACGTCCTCCAAGTGGAAATTTCACATTTCAAATGTCAAATTTCAAAATAGATCCAAAATCCAAGATCCAAGAAAAAGCACGTTTAAAGTATAACGTTCAACGTGTTTTTCCCGGGATCCTGGATCTGTTTTGAACTTTAAATATTACCATCCCTTCCATCCCCTTCATCCTTGAAGGATTCGTTGCAGTTCCTTTCAGTCACTTTTGAGCTCGCATCGTCCAATAAATCGCTCGCGATGACGGCACTTCACAACTTCAAACTTCAAACTCCAAACTTCATACATCAAACTTTTTTCTCAATCCTCAACTCTCAATCTTCAATTCTCAATTATTTCGCTTTTCCCATTTCACCCTCACCCTCGCCGCCTCTTCCCCGCCGGGTTCTATCAACAACTGGTGCAGGAAGACGCCGTCCTTCCCCGCCTCCGTGCGTACGGTGACGTTCTGACCGAACAGGATCTCCTCTTTGTAGGCTGCTTCAATCTGAACAGGAACCCCGCCGGAAAGCTGTTCCTCGGGAACCGATTCCAGAGCCCAGAGAATATGCTGGGAATGGTTCACGTGGCGGTTCAGGTCCGTGTCCGAGAGGCGCACGGAAAATTCCCTGGCGAGGTCGGTCTCCCGGGGAATGGGCAGGGGTTTAAAATCATCCTCGATAGCTCTCTTTTCCGTAACGGAAAGGTTTTCCAGGACCATTTCCCCATCGGTGGGTTTCCCGGTTTTCAGATCCACCACCAGCCAGGAGCTTGTCGCCCGGACAAGACAGTTCCCATCCTCGTCCAGTATCTCCCATTCCCTGAGGTAAAAAGGCCTCTGCGGGCCAGGATACCAGGTCCGGACACGGAGGACCTCCCCTGCCGTTGGATAACGGTCGATCTTCACGTGATATCTCGACAGGACCCACGTCAGTCCCATGGGAAACAGGTGGAAAACTGAAAACCCCAGTTGGATGCTGTGCTCAAAAGCAGCGTCCTGCAAATAGTTCAACAGGGCCTCGGGCAGTGCTGTCTTTCCGAAACCGGCCTCGTAGGGACGAACAATGTATCGGGTTTCATGGATATCGGACATCGGACCTCCTTTGGGAAAAAGTCACTTTCCCTTTAAACCTTTTTTGCCTTGCCGGTGTCAATCAAATCAGGAGGGCAGAAACAGCCCAAAGGAGGATACAATGAAGAAGTTTGCTCTGGTAACATTCATCGCCCTATTCGCCCTCAGCGGAGTCGCCCTGGCCAAGGGCCCGGGGGATGGGAACCAAGCGAAGGTGAAGTTCTGGGAGCGGGAAAGGATCGTTGAGGCCCTCTCCCTGACCGAGGAGGAGATCAGCCAGTTAACTGAGATGAGCACCGCCCACGGGGAAAAGGTTCAGGAACTCCGGGAACAGATGAGAGCGGAGCGGAATGTTCTCAGGGAAGTAATGGGAAGCAGTGAGTTCTCAGAGTCCCTGGCTCAAAAACATTTCGAGAATGCGGAAAAGCTCCGAACCGAAATGTCCCGCGAACGGTTCCAAATGAAACTCGCCCATCGGGAGCTCCTGGGGCAGGAACGCTACCAGGAACTCAGGGAGATGGTCCAGACCGTCAGGGCAAAAAGGCAGGGAAAAAGATCCTGGCAGGAAAACAGGCAGGGAAAAGGAACCTGGCAGCGCGGAGAATGTCGATAATTGATAGATCGGAATCTCACACCAAAAAACAGGGCGCTTTGCGCCCTGTTTTTTTGCCCGTTTACCCTCGACATTCCGACCCCCTTACTTTTTTGTCCCTGCCCTGCCACATCCCCGTTGAGCCCGACAAATTGTTGGAGTATATTCGAACGAAAGATGGAACCGTTAGAAACCGTGTTCACTTCATTCCCGGGGGAGATTTGAATGGACCAGATCAGTTTTGACGGCTGTTTCGGCTGCGGCCCCGATAACCACACCGGGCTCAAGGCCACTTTCCGAACCTTGGAGGATGGGCGGGTCGAGGGGGTGTTCGTGGCCAGCCAGAACCACATCGGTTACCCTGACAGTGTCCACGTCGGACCCCTCGTTGGTTTTCTCAGCGAGGCCATGGGCCGCCTGGCCTTTACCAAAGACCTTTACTATCTTACCCAGTCCCTCAGCGTAACCTTCAAATGCGCCGTCTCTCCCGGAGTCAAGATACGGGCATTCGCCACCCTGAAGAGGCAAAGCAGCCATCACCTGATCGGTGAAGCCAAGATGTACGGACCCGGAGGGGAGCTCATCGCGGAGGCGGAGGGGAGATTCGTCCTTTCCCATCGCCCGGGGGTAAAAAGGTGCGTTGGGGAAAAAACGGATTCCGAACATTAGATCCCGGATCCGGAAAACGGCACACACAACATCCCTCCATGTGTTTCTCAAAACGAAAAACTATCCTTTCGAAAAACACCTCGGACTTCAGAGGTAAGGGAGAGGAAGGAAGATGAAACGAACTTCCTGGTACATCGGGCCCACTTTGGCCGTTTTGCTGACATTGACGTTGCCCGTCCTCCCCGGGTACGCCGCCCGGAAGATCTCCTTCGGGGTCCTGCCGGTGATCCAGGCACTGCCCCTTTTCGTAGCAGCGGACAAGGGTTTTTTCTCGGAGGAAAACCTCGATGTGGAGCTCGTCCCCTTCAAGTCCGGCCTTGAAAAAGACGCAGCCATGGCCGCCGGCCGGACCCAGGGATATTTTGGGGACATGCTGACCTCCATCATCCTCGGGGCCAACCAGGTTCCCATGCGAATGGTCGCCACTGTTTTCAACACTACGGGGAACCAGCGGATGTTTGCCGTTCTGGCCGCTCCGGGGACAGGCAAACCGGGGCTTTCCCAGTTGGCCCGGGAGGGAATCGCCGGGAGCTCCAACACGGTGATCGAATATGTAACGGGAAAGCTCCTGGAGAAAAAATCCCCCGGCACGCCGTTGAAACTCATCGAAACCAAGGACATCATGATGCGGGTCCCCATGCTTCTGAGCGGAAAAGTGCCGGGGGCCGTCCTTCCCGAGCCGCTGGTTACCCTCGTGGAAAGCCGTGGGGCCACGGTGGTGGCGGATGACCGGGGGCTGGGCATCACCCCCACCACCCTCCTTTTCACCCGGGAATTTATTGAGGAAAGACCGGGTGACGTGCGGGCTTTCCTGCGGGCGACGGCTAAAGGTTCAGCCCTCATCAGTGACGACCCGGAAGCGACCAGGTCCATCATGATCAAGTACACCAGGGTTCCCGAACCCCTCCAGGCATCCTTCGCCATACCGGAGTTCGGCCCTCCCTCAGCGCCGGGGAACGATCTCGTCATGGATGCCTACCACTGGCTGCGGAAAAAGGGCATCCTCCGGAGGGAGCTAACTTTCTCGGAAATGGTCCGGGAGGACCTGCTGCCGGAATAATTCGGAGGATTTGTGACTCGTGATTAGTGATCAGTTTTCCCAGTCACCAGTCACAAATCACCAGTCACTGTCGTTAATTCTCAACTCTAAATTTTTTGATGCGATGCCAAGATTGAGCCGAGACAGATTCAACGCCTGGTGGCAGGCCAGCCGGCCGCCTTTCTACATCGCCACTTTTATACCCCTTCTCGCCGGCTGGATGCTGGCCGTGCGGGACGGTGCCGCATACCGTCCCTGGCTGTTCCTGCTTGTAAACCTTTACTGCGTGATGATCCAACTGGCCACCAACCTGGCCAACGATTACTTCGAGCACTTCCAGGGGACCGACGCAGGCAAATCCATCGGCGGTTCCAGGGTTGTTCAGGAGGGCAAAATCTCCCTCACCGAACTTCGAAGGGCGCTTGTTTTTCTTTACATCGGTGGGTTCCTCTCGGCCAGCGGCTACATGGCACTGACGGGGATGTGGGTATTGTCGCCCTTTGTAGCCATGTCCATCTTTTCCAGTATCTTTTATACGGCGCCGCCGATCCGCTATGGATATCACGGACTTGGCGAGCTTTTCGTGGGTTTGAACATGGGACCCGTGATGGTCCTGGGCACCTACTGGATCATGCGGGGTATCCCGTCCATGGAAGCCCTGTACGTCTCCGTCCCCATCGGTCTGATGGTTGCGGCAATCCTCTACTACCAGAGCATGCCGGACATGGAAACGGACAAGGCCGCCGGCAAGATCACCCTTACTGTTCGCCTTGGGCGCCGGGGGGCTTTTACGGTCCTGGTCCTCCAGTGGCTCGTTCTTTATCTCCTGATCCTCGGCCTTACAGGAGCACGGATCCTGTCCCCTTATGCCCTGCTGTCCCTTCTCACCTTCCCCATCCTGGTAAAGCTGCTCCGGATCATATCGGGGATTGACGACTGGCAGGAACTTAACGACCATGGGCATTACATTCGAAAACTCTATCTGCTCAACGGATTGGCCATCGTAGTGGGGATCGTGACGGGATAAGAAAAAGTGGAAAGTGGAAAGGAAAAAGGTTAAAGGAAGAGATTCAGGTAATAATCCCTGTCCTGGTTTTTGAACAATCTTGTGCCTACGTGAAAAAAACGGGACATTTGTGCACTCCTGCACTATTGCACCAATACACAATATTTTTTCAGGCACAAGAAACTTGGTCCTTTTTACTTTTCTCTTTAACTTTTTACCTTTTACCTGTTCTAAATTCCCGGGAGGAAACTTTGGCCCATCTGACACCCCGATCCGGTTACTCGCACCTGGTTGAGAGGATCAACCGATTCCCCCAGGGGGCCCCGCCCTCGGAACTCCTTTTCTCTATACTGAAAATGCTCTTTTCCGAACGGGAGGCGGGCCTCGTCGCCCTGCTTCCCATCAAACCCTTTACAGCACGAAAAGCCGCGGGCATCTGGAAGATGAAAGAGAGCGAGGCACGGCGTCAACTGGATGAACTGGCTTCGAGGGGGATCCTCCTGGACATCGAGATGCGGGGAACAACCCGTTATGTCCTGCCGCCCCCCATGGCTGGTTTCTTCGAGTTCTCCATGATGCGCATCCGGGGGGATATCGACCAGAAGCTTCTTGCGGAAATGTTTTATGAGTATCTGAACGTGGAGGAGGAGTTCATCAAGGCCCTGTTCACGGAGGGGGAAACCCAGCTCGGGCGTGTCTTCGTCCACGAGCCGGTCCTCTCGAGCGGGGATGCCCTTTCCGTCCTGGATTACGAACGGGCCAGCCACATCATCGATTCCACCCGCCATATCGGGGTGGGCGTATGTTATTGCCGTCACAAAATGCAGCATCTCGGGCGTGCCTGTGATGCACCGATGGAGATCTGCATGACCTTCGGGAACACTGCGCGCTCCCTGACCCGGCACGGCATCGCGCGGGAGGTGGAAAAATCGGAAGCGCGGGATCTGCTCCATTCGGCTTACGAGAACAACCTCGTCCAGTTCGGAGAGAATGTGCAAAAGAAGGTGGCTTTTATCTGCAACTGCTGCGGGTGCTGCTGCGAAGCACTGATCGCCGCGCGGAAATACGCTTTTCTAAAACCGGTGCACACCACCAATTTCTTTCCTGAGGTGGAGTCAAGCCGGTGCACCAGGTGTGGACGCTGTGTCGAGGCATGCCCGGTGCTGGCCATGGAGCTTGTATTGGACAACGATCCGGTGTCCCCAAAAAACAGGACGATCAGGATCGATCTGGAGATTTGTCTCGGGTGCGGTGTCTGCGTCCGCAACTGCAGCCCCGGCGCCCTTTCCCTTTCCCGCCGCCCTGAGAGGGTTCTGACCCCCGTTACCACGGCCCACCGAACCGTGCTCATGGCCATCGAACGGGGAAAACTCCCTGACCTGATCTTCGACAACCAGGTCCTTTTTTCCCACCGCGCCCTGGCGGCCCTCCTCGGCGTTATCCTTCGTCTTCCTCCTCTGAAACAGGCGCTGGCCCTGAAACAGGTCAAATCCCGGTACACCCAGTGGTTGGTGGGAAGAACCGGCTGACCGGCGGGCCGGGATCCACGATCGAGGCCCAAAAAGTGCTCTGACACCAGTCCTGACACTTCTTTGAGCTTTGGGCTGTCTTTGGCCCTTTGCACTACTTCTTTCCCACTTTTTGTTTGACTCCGCGTACCCACTTTTGTTATGTAAGCACTTACTAACATTCGAAAAGGGGGTTGTGATGGGCCGCACGGATCAAACCAGGGAAAAACTCCTGGCCGCAACGCTGGAGCTCATCTCCGAAAAAGGGTACACCGGGGCAACCACCAGGGAGATCGCCTCCCGGGCAGGCGTTTCCGAACTGACCCTGTTTCGCAGATTCGGAAAAAAAGAAAACCTTTTCGAAGAGATGCTCAAGAGTTTTACCTTTCTTCCCCGCCTCAAAGACCTGGTCGAGGAGGTCAATGAAAAACCGGTTGAGGAAGGACTGAATATCATTGGGGGGCGCTTTCTCCAGACCCTCCGCGAGCGCAGGCCTCTTGTCCAGATCCTCCTGTCGGAGATCGCTCACTACCCCCAGAGGGTCCGCAGCATTCACCAACAGATGATCGAGACCATGGCCAGGACTCTGGAAAGCTACCTGGCGGTTCGCCAGGGGCACGGGGAAATCAGACCCATCGACACGGATCTTGCCGCCATCGCCTTTTTGCGGGTGCTTTTCATGACCTTCCTCAACGAATCGATCCTGAAAGGGCACAACATGGACGATGACCTGATCGAGCTCACCGTGGGCATGCTGGTCGAGGTTTTCCTTAACGGAATCGCTGCCAGAAGCGAGGTGTAAGGTGTTAAAAAGAAAACATTTCCATTTCAACCTCCCCTTTATTCTGACTTTCACCGTTTTCACCGTTTTTGCTCTGACACCGGTCCTTCCGGGGTTGACATCCGCTGCTCGGGGGCAGCCTCTGACCGTTCTCGAAGGTCTGGAAACGGTGACGTCAAAGGGCTACGACGTTCGGATCGCCGAGGCCTATCGGGATGCTGCGGGCGAAGAAGAGGGGATTGCGAGGTCGGGCATGCGGCCTCAGATCAATGCCTATGCGGATTACACATGGCTTAAGAACAGGCCGGAAGCCATCTTCGGGGGGGGTACGAGCCCCCTGAGCGAGGACCGGTTTCTCCGCTACGGGGTGTCCGTCCGTCAGTCGATCACCGACTTTGGCCGGACACGGGCCGGCATCGACTCGGCAAGGGCAGGGGCTCTCGCCCGGGGGGGAAATGTCGACCAGGCCCGGAGCCAGGCCGCTCTTTCTTTCGTCCAGGGTTACATCACCCTCCTCGAGACGGAAAAAACCCTGGAAGTCGCCAGGCAGGAGGTCAAGCGCTTTGAAGCCCATGCATCCGATGCCCGGGCCCTCTATAACGCCGGTGAAGTGACGAAAAGCGACGTCCTGTCCGCCGAGGTGAACCTTGCGGATGCATCCCAGAAGAGGATCACAGCTCATGATGGGAGGGAACTCGCTGCATCCAAAGTGAATTTTCTTCTTCTAAGACCCCTGGATCGTTCTCTTGAGGTCCGGGATTTCCCCTCGCCTTTTACAGATATCCCCGATATGGACGATCTGGCCAGAGCCGCCGAGGAAGCCCGTCCGGAACTGCGGGTGCTGGCCGAACAGATCGCCGCCAGGGAGGCGGAATTGAAACTCCGGAGGAGCGATCACTACCCGGTGATTTTTGTCAGCGGCGGCTATTCCTTCGAGGAAAATCCCTACAGAGTGAATGAGGATAACTGGTCTGCTGTGCTGGGGATCACCTGGGATCTTTACACCGGGGGAGCCAATTCCGCGGCCGTGGTGAAAACCTCTCTGGAACTCTCGGCAGCCCTCACCGAGCGGGAACGGTTGAGGAAAATAATCTTTCTGGAGGTGAGGGAGGCGTTCCTGAAACTCAACGGAGCCAGCGAGCGGATGGACGTTACGGAAAAAGCGCTCCGGCAGGCCGAGGAAAACCTCCGTCTTCAAAAAGCGATGTACCAGGAGGGGGAAGTATCGGCCACTGATGTCACCGATGCGGTCACCGCACTGACCAGGGCACAAAACAACCATTGGGGAGCGGTCTATGATCGAAGGAGGGCCGAGGTACAGATCCTGTACACCACCGGGTCTGACTTGACGGCCGCCTATGAAGCAGTGAACCTGGGCGGGGAAAACGGGGAATCCCCAGCCGACGAATCGGGAGAACAAACATGAGCGAAGGCAAAAGCACATCCCCTCGCAGCGGGAAAACCAGGGGTTTCCTTATCGCCGGCGCCATTGTCGTCGCCAGCATCCTGGCCCTCCTGATCTATCGGGGCTATTCCAGGACACATATCACCACCGATGACGCTTTCGTGGAGGGAGCGATCCACATGGTGGCCTCCAGGGTATCGGGAACGGTGATAGAGGTGCCTGTCAGCGACAACGAGACGGTTCAAAAAGGGAGTTCCCTGGTCAAGCTGGACCCCGAACCGTTCCAGCAGGCCCTGGCGGAGGCCGAAGCATCCTTTAGAACGGAGCAAAGCCGGTCTGTCGAGTTCGAAGCCCGCGTCGTATCCCAGGGGAGACGGGTAGCCGCGGCCAGGGCCTCCCTGCTGCTGACACGGGATATGAAGGCGCAGTTAGCGGCAGGCGTTGAAGCCCACAGGGCTGAAACCAGGGCGAAGACCGCTTCCCTGACCCAGGCCCGCCTCGACCTTTCCCGCGCCGAGACGCTCCACGACCAGGAAGTTGTTCCCAGGAGCAGGCTCGACCGTGCCAGGACAGCTGTGGAGATGGAAACCGCTGTCCTCGAAGCGGCCAGGGAATTCGAGCACCAGGCCGAGGCAGCCCTGAATTCCCACAAGAGGTCCATCGCCCAGGCCAGGGCCCATCTCAACGCCGAGGAAGCGGCCCTTCAGCAGGCCAGAGCGTCTCTGCAGACCCAGGCCGAGCAGATCGCGAGGCGGCAGGCCCAGGTGGAAATGGCTCGACTCAAGCTTGGATACACCCAGGTTGCCGCCCCCGCAGACGGGTCGGTTACTCGTCTGGCCGCCGAAGTGGGGAACACTGTACAGGCCGGCCAACCTCTTATGAGCCTTGTGAGTCTTCAGAGCGCTTTCGTGGTGGCGAACTACAAGGAAACGCGCGTCGGCCGGATCCTTCCCGGACAGAAGGTCACCATGAAAATGGACGCATTGCCGGGCCGGAAATTCTCCGGCAGGGTCGACAGCATCATGGCCGGTACAGGCGCCGCGTTTACCCTGTTTCCACCGGAAAACGCCAGCGGCAACTATGTCAAGGTCGTGCAGCGGATTCCCGTTAAGATTGTCTTCGATGACATCGAGGAGATCAGGCCCTACCTGAAGATTGGAATTTCGGTGGTGCCGACGGTGCTGACAGAAGAGTAGGGAACAGGGAAAAGGCTAAAGGTTTAGGGCGAAAGGGAAAACAGAAATTATGCTATCAGCCAAGACGATTCTCAGATACTTTCTCATCTTCGGCATTCCGTATTCCACATACCATCCCTGTGGTGTTCAATGACCGATCAGCAGCGGCAGGTCAACAAATGGGTCGTGGCCCTGACGGTGATGCTCCCGACCCTCATCGAGATCATCGACTCCTCCATTGTCAACGTTTCCCTGAACCATATCCGGGGATCCCTCTCGGCTGATATCAACGCCGCCACCCGGGCAATCAGCTCTTACCTTTTGTCGAACGCCATCGTGATCCCCATGTCGGGATGGCTGTCCCGCCTTTTCGGCCG
>CBFDCL010000075.1:0-10660 GCA_965603295.1 uncultured bacterium
AGTTTAAGTTGTGTTTACAGTTTGAGGTTTGAAGTTGAAAAAATCCGTGATTAGTTTTTTGTTTCTTCCAGTTGCTAATCACCAGTCATTAATCACTGATCACAGATTTTCTCCGCATCTCCATATCTCCCTGTCTGGAGCGTCAGCTTTTCCCCCACGGCACTTCCAGCCCCAGACGCTCGAGCTTCCGGGCGAGCTCGGCCGCTTCTCTTCCGGTCTTTACAGCCGTACCGTCTGTTGACAGGAGACCCGCCTTGGTGAGGATTTCGAGGGCGGCGCTTTTTTCCCCACGAGCAAGAGCCGATATCACTCCGATCTCGTGCCGGGAAAGGTTCATGGAATCGAGGCGGTAGTCCACGAACGCCTCCCACGTCAGCGGTACCCACTTCATGACGATCTCGTTGCCGATGACCTTCGCGTATTCCCGGATCTCTTCCTGAGCCTTTTCGTCGATCCGGAGAAACAGGAAATGAAGGAGGTTGTGAAGGTCGATCTTCCAGTACGCCTCCGTGTAAGTGGAAAGGGGGAGGTCCTTTCTCGCCTGCTCCCGGGCGATCCCCAGGTCGATCCTTTCCTCGTAAACCTCTCGGGCGAGGCTTTGCGCCTCGGCTTCCCTCCGGCTCAACCCCTCCCCCGTCTCCGGATCGACGCCGCCCTCGCTGCCCTGTTTGTTCAATTCCGACTGCAGCCTCCACTCATCGGGGCGGGTGGTCTTCGCCTGATCGATGGCGATGGAGTAGCGTGTGGAATATTCGTTGACGTTGGCCGTCCTGTGCCGGATCCACTGGCGCCACAGGTCCATGGGAACACGGACGTGCAGCTTCACCTCGCACATTTCGAAGGGAGAGGTATGAAAGTTGCGCATCAGGTAACGGATCAGGGAACGATCATCCCTGACGGTCTTCGTGCCTTTCCCGTAGGACACTCGGGCCGCCTGAACGATGGACCCGTCAGTTCCCATGTAGTCGACAAGGCGCACAAAGCCATCATCGAGAACGGGAAAAGTCTGCCCAATTATTTCATCGAGGGCGGGAATATTGTCCCGTCCCGGGCTCTCTGGCCAGTCACTCAAATAAACCCTCCCTGGTGAAATAGTCCCCCGAGGTTCTCACATGTTTTCCCCCGGAGCTTAAGTGAAGTTACCATAAACCGGACCGCTTCTCACTAGTCGGGTTGAACTTTTCAAGGAACGATGGAGTTCCTTTCCGGGAACTCTGGTGATCGTGCCCATTTTCCTGGCGACAAAAAATGAGAATATGCTAATATATGAATTTGGTTGGAACATCAGGCCGACCCGCAAGCCGGTGAGAAGGGAGATAATCCTTTCTGGAAACAGGGTCATGCTGCGATCCCGGGTGTGGCCCTGAAAATTTGGAGGAGGAAAAAATCTTGGAAATACAACCGTCACGTCTGAAAAATTTCGGCATCTCATGGTTCGCGGTGGTCATGGGGATGTTCGGTTTTACCATCGCCTGGAGCCGGGCGGAGCACATCCTTAACCTGAGGTTCACGGTGAGCCCCTTTTTCCTGGGTCTGAGTGTGGCCATCTTCACCGTGCTGGCCATCACCTACCTTGCCAAGTTCATCAAGTATCCCAAGGATGTCCTGGAGGAGATCAGCCATCCCGTCAAGATATCGTTCATGCCCACCATCTCCATCGGGCTTCTTCTCCTTTCCATTGCCTTTCTGAAGATAAACATGTCCATCTCCTTCTGGGCGTGGACGATCGGCACAGTCATGCACTTTTCCATGACCCTCTACGTGATCTCCTCCTGGGTGCACCATACGAAGTACGAGATCAAGCACCTTAACCCCGCCTGGTTCATCCCCGTTGTGGGGAATATTCTGGTTCCGGTGGCCGGGGTAAGCCACGCCCCCGCGGAGATATCATGGTTTTTCTTCAGCCTCGGGCTTTTTTTCTGGCCGATCCTGCTGAGCATCATCTTCTACCGGCTTATCTTCCACGGCAGCCTGCCGGAACGTTTCATCCCCACTCTTTTTATCCTGATTGCGCCCCCGAGCGTGGCCCTGATCTCGTGGTACAAGCTGACGGGGACGGTGGGGCCCTTCGGCCAGATCCAGTACTCCATCGCTCTGTTCTTCTTCCTGATGATCGTCTTCCAGGCCAAATATTTCATGAAGCTGAGGTTCTACCTGTCCTGGTGGGCCTACTCTTTTCCCGTCGCCGCTCTCACTATCGCGACCCTGATCATGGGGGAGGAGAGCCAGATAGCTGTTTATGGAACCATCGCCGCCGGACTCCTCGCCATCCTCTCGGCCCTCATTGCCCTGCTGGTCTTTCGCACCGTCATCAGCGCTTCCCAGCGGGCCATATGCATCGAGGAGGAACATTGAAAGAAGAGTTTGAAAGTTTGAGAGTTTGAAAGTTTGAAAGTTTGAAAGTTTGAAAGTTTGAAAGTTGTGGGTGCCCGTGGGTGCGTTAATGCGAAAAGCGTACGTGCGGAAAGTTTCCCCCCATCACCCAAGGACCTTTCACGCAATTTTTTCGTCATTTTCTTTGGTCTTTGGATTTTAGGCCTTGGGCTGATATTCCAGACAATCACCCCCTGAATCCGTTCCCCCTGATCTTTTCCCAGGCCAGGCCGTCGAAGGGGTGGGGGGATCCTCTCCGGGCCGGGTACCCCACGGCGATGACGCATTCGACCATGTAGTTCGACGGGACCTCCAGAAGCTCACGAAGGTACTCCTCGGCGGAACGGTCCTGGTCATGAGATCTTAACCGCACCTGACACCAGCAGCTCGAAAGCCCCAGGGCCTCTGCCGCATACTGGAGAGTAATGGCGGCAATGGAGCAGTCCTCGATGCACGTGTCCGATCGATCCGTGTCCCCAAGAACAATCACCGCCAGGGGCGCGTCGGCCACGAAGGCCGCCCCATGGGGTTTGCAGCGCGCAAGGTCCCGGAGAGTCTGCCGTTCGCTGACAAATATGAATTCCCAGGGGTTGATGGATCGGGAGGACGGGGAGCGAAGCAGGGCCTCTTTCAGGATCTCGACCTTGTCTGACTCAACGGTTTTGTCCTCGAACTCCCGGACGCTTCGCCTGTTTCTAAGGATATTGATCATCTGATTTGACCATTCTTATCCCTTTCGGTCCCTAAAAAATGCTCCTCACAGGTTTGAATTATCCTACTGTATTCCGTGCTGCAATCACAAGAGATTGATTATTAAACGAAATTGCACATTAAAATGTGCAAATGAAGAAAAAAATTGAGTGCATTCAATTATTGATTGAAACCTGTTAGAGAAACAGTTTGTCAGTTGGAAAAGGTTAACCACGAAAAAAAGACGACCAACGGCCGTCATATGTTTCACACAGATCCGAAATAGACCCGAGATCCAAAATCCAAGACCAAGGTTTGAACTTCAATCATCAAACCTTAAACTCTCAAACCGTTCTTTTAGCTTCCCCCTTCATCCGCCGGATGACATCCGCGTAGGGCGGGTTCCCGAAAATGGCGGTCCCGGCCACCAGGATGCTGGCCCCCGCAGTTGTGACCTCGGCGGTATTGTCCGGGCCCACCCCGCCGTCCAGTTCAATGGGGATCTTCCTTCCCGCATCCTTGAGCATGGCGGACAGGTCCCTCACTTTGTCCAGGACCGCGGGGATGAAAACCTGCCCCCCGAAGCCGGGGTTAACACTCATGAGCAGAATATAGTCCACGTCGTCGAGGACATAACGCAGTCCGTCAATGGGGGTAGCGGGGTTGAGCACAACACCCGCAGCAGCCCCTCTTTCCCGGATGAGAGCTAGGGAGCGCTGAAGATGGACCTGGGATTCAAGGTGCACGCTGATCATGTTGGCACCGGCATCCACGAACGCGCTGACGAACTGGTCGGGATTCTCGATCATGAGGTGAGCGTCGAAGGGCAGTTTGGTGCACCCGCGCAGTTTCGCAATCACAGGCGGCCCCATGGTGATATTGGGCACGAAGTGCCCGTCCATGATGTCCAGGTGAATGATATCGGCCCCGGCCTTTTCCACGGCCGCGATCTCGTCGCACAGACGACTGAAATCCGCTGAGAGAAGAGAAGGGGCGATGAGTATTTTGGCGGGATCGAGAATCATGGCTTTCCTCATTTTAACGTGAACGGGTCAATGAAATCTCACATCTTAAACCCCGTATGTCAATTTGAAGTTTGAGAGTTTGAGGTTGCTGGTTTTCGCCTGGATCCTGGATTTTGGACCTTGGATTCGATTTTCCTTCTGGACACTGGACTCTGGACACTGGACTGTTTTACCTCTGAACTCTGAACTCTGAACTGTTGTTTTTCCCCTGCACCCTGCACTGATCTCCAACCCCAAATTTTATGGCACTTCCCTTTCCTCAACCAGGGTCCCGTCCATGTACGCCTTCAGCACCCCCGGTGCGGGTACCGTCACGGGAACGGACACAGAGGTGCCGGGGCCCAGGGTTTCTTCCCAGATCACGATGGAGTCGTGGCCCGTGTCCAGTTCCAGGGTCAGCGTCCGGTCAAGAAGGCCCGGCGGGATGGAGTACTGGAACAGAACGAGGGGTGAGGGTTTCGCCTCGGCGGGGATCTTCGAAACAGTCAGGTGAATGCTCTGCCCTTCCGTCACCGGACTCCCCGGGGGAGGGGTCACCCCGGTGACCGTCCCCGGCGGGAGGTCGGCCGAATCCTCCTCCAGGACCCGGCCCGATTGGAGCCCCAGGCCCCTGATGGAAGTGAGCACTTCCTCGATGGGCAGCCCCGTTGGATCGGGAAGCAGGTAGGTGACGGGCCGCAGACCTTCGCTCAAAAGAATGTCCACCGCTTTACTTCGCGGCACGAAAAGGTCAGGGGAAGGGTACTGCGTGATAACCTGCCCCTCGGGGGTGTCGGGGTGAAAGGTGTGTCCTACCCGTCCGAGGTTCAGTCCGGCCTGGGTCAGGATGAGCTCAGCGTTTCGAAGATTCCGGTTTGTGAGGTTCGGGACGAAAACGGTCCGGGTTCCCTGGCTCACCACGACGCGCACAATGCGGTTTTTCCTCGTCCGGATGCCGGGCCCGGGATCCTGGGAGATGACATGACCAGGGGGAACACCGGGATCGTAGCCGGTTCCCGAGACCCGGAGGCCCAGGTTTTCCCCGCTGGCGCGTTCGAGGGCCGCCTTGAGTTCCAGACTCGAAAGATCGGGCACGGTGACCTCGCCGCCCCTGGTCAGGAAGGCGAAGACCACCCATGTAGACAGGGCGGCCGTAAGGATCATTCCCGACGCCAGGAGGAGGATCTTTATGAAAAGGCCCACGCGGTTCAAAATGCCATCAAACCTCCTTCAGCCAACTGGCCGGGTGCCGAACCAGGGCATCGAAAGAGTAATACACTACCGGACACAAAACTTAACACAGTATGACAATTATTTGCAGAACACGGTTCACGGGATTCGGGGTTCGTTTAACGCTAAATGTTAAACGTTTAACGTGGAAATCAGAAGTATGGAGTGCAGGGGAAGAAAAAGGATGGAAAGTAATTGGTAATTTCCAGTGACCAATTACGAATCAACAATCACGATCCTCAATTCTCAATTATCTTTTTTCCATCAGGCAGGCGAAAAACCCGTCGCAATCGTGCCGATGCGGCCAAAGTCGCAGTTCCCCTCTTTCCGTAAAGATATCCGGTTTCAGGCGGGGATGCACTTCCCTCATGTCGAGACGTTTTATCCCGTGCGCTGCGGAAAGAAACCGGTCGACTATATCTTCATTCTCCATGCGGAGCAGGGAACAGGTGCAATAAAGAAGGCTCCCCCCTGGCGAGAGAAGGTCGGCCGCTGAGGCCAGCAGGGCCTCCTGCTGCGCGGCGAGATCGGAAATGGCCGAGAGATCCTTAATCCATTTACCCTCGGGATGCCGTCTCAGGACGCCGGTGCCGCTGCACGGCGCATCCAGAAGGACCAGGTCAAAAGATCCCGGTCGAAAAGGGGAACCTTCCGGGGAAAGATCGGCAGTCAGGCAGTTAACGGCTTTTATCCCCAGCCTTGAAAGCCCTTCGGTCATCATGCGCACCCGGGAAAGTCCCTTGTCGGCCGCGACGATAGACCCGCTGTCCCCGATGATCTGGGCGAGGTGCCCTGTTTTTCCGCCGGGCGCTGCGCATCCGTCCAGGATCCGAAGCCCCGGGAGGGGCGAAAGGAGGGGGGCGATCATCTGGGCCCCCTCGTCCTGGATCGCGCACCGCCCCGCGAGGAACGAGGGCAGTTGGGTTGGAGAGGCACCGCCGTCGAGGATAACCGCCGTATCTGAAATCTTCCCGGGCCTGGCCGGGATTCCGGAGGATTCCAGTTCCTCGAGAAGCTCCCAGCGGTTGATTTTCAGAGTGTTTACCCGGAGGGTCAAAGGCGGTTTGCGGTTCAGGGCTTGCAGGATGTGGAGGGTCTCCCTGTTTCCCTCTTGGGCCGCCAGGCTTTCCACCAGCCATCGCGGGGTGGAAGTTGCCACTACCATATGACGGACGGGATCCTCATCGGGGTCGGGAAGGGGAACGGCTTGGGAGGAGGAGATCTTTCGGAGTACGGCGTTGACCAAAGGGGCAAAACCGGCGAAATTTGAACCCTTGATCATTCGTACGCTTTGGTCCACCGCGGCGTGGGAGGGTATCCTGTCTAACAGGAGAAGCTGGTAGGTTCCCAGGAAAAGGGTCTGGCGGACCGGTTCCGGCAGGGAGGCGTCAGGATGGTCAAGACGGCCGAGAACATTGTGTTCAAGGAAAAGACGGTGACGAACAACCCCCTGGGTCAGTTCGGTGATAAGAGCCCTGTCGTTCCGGGAAAGACGGGATCGACTGAAAAAACTATCCCTGAGGGATTCCAGCGATTCCTCCCCGGCCTCCCAGTCCAGGAGGATCCGCCAGGCCGCTTCCCTGGGTACGTCAGGAGAGCGTCGCTTTTCCGGGTTCCTTCTCAAGGGGGGCCCCCTCGGGGAGTAGGAAGGTTTCGAGGGCTTTGCTGACGTTCTCAACATTGACGCGCGTGTTCATGCAGGGTCCTTCAGGGCGGTCGATGAGAACCCCGATGACCGGGATGGGGTAGGTCTCCACAATGCCGCTGGACAGATCCCGTTCGCAGGCCACTCCCACGATAAGCTCGGGACGTGTTTCGACGATGACGCGGCGAGCCAGGGTTCCCCCTGTGGCCACCGTCATCTCGACACCCAATCTGTCAGCGATCCCCGTGAGGTCGGAAAAATCGCACTTTCCGCACTGGCGGCAGTTTTTGACGTTGACGGTGATACGGTGCGGGCAGTCGTCCCGCTGAATGCAGTGGGGCATGAGGACCAGTATCCGCTTCGGAGGGGCCTTGAAGGAACTGGATCTGACAAGTTCATTGTTAATCTCGATAAAAGAACGCCGGATGTCGTCCTCCGGAATTCCGAACAGACGGCCGAGGAAGGTGATCACCGGAAGAAAGAAACGGATAAGAACACCCCGGAACCTCCCTGCGCCCGGGACCTCCCGTCCGCGAGCGATGATCGCCACCAGGAAGAAGATCCCCAGGGTGAATAGAATGAGAACCACCCCCAGAACCCACCCCATGAACACGGAAAAACCCCTCCCGAAGTTCTCGTGGCCCAGAGAGGGAATGAACCAGAGAAGAAACAGACCGAGAGCGATGACGACCTCCAGAGCGAACAGGAGACCGATGAAAAGTCTTTTCCGGGGTTTGATCTTCATTGAAAAGTAGTGACCCGTGGTCGGTGATGGAAAAACGGTCCGCGCCCCGCGAAAGGTGAAGGGCGATCAACGAAAGAGGGTAGAGCGTCTGAATCGCATTATACGGTTAACCCGAAAAAATGGCTATTTGTCAAACCGGTCCCCCGGAGCCAGCCGGTGGCCCGCCAGGAACTCGGGGGCGGTCATCTCCCTTTTCCCTTCGGGTTTTAAGGAGAGGATGCGCAGCGCACCCTCTCCGCAGGCAATGAGAATCCCGCCGGTCCCCGCCTCAAGGACCTTTCCCGGCTCCGATCCGGAAGGAGCGTCGAGGGGCAGGGCCGCGGGGATCAGGATCCTCTTTCCCCCGAAAACGGTGTAAGTCCCGGGCCAGGGCGCAAAGCCGCGGACCCTGTTGTGAATCTCTTCGGCCGCCATTGACCAATCGATCAGCCCATCTTCCCTCTTGAGAAGAGAAGCATAGGTGGCGAGGGTGTCGTCCTGGGGGACGGGGGTAAGCTCCCCCCGGGCAAGGGCGGGAAGACCTTTGCGCAGGATGTCCGCCGCCATCACACTGAGCCGCCGGGCCAGTTGGACGGCGGTCTCCCTCTCGCCCACAGAGGTTCTTTCCTGGAGAAGGATCGGGCCGGTGTCCATTCCCTCATCCATCTGCATCAGGGTTACTCCCGTTTCCCTGGCACCCTTGGCTACGGCCCACTGGATGGGGGCTGCGCCGCGAAGCTCCGGGAGAAGGGAGGCATGAACGTTGACGCAGCCGAGTTCCGGGATGGTGAGTATTTCCGGGGGCAGGATCTTCCCGTAAGCGACCACGACTCCGATGTCGGGTTTCAAGCGTTTAAATTCCTCGAGGAATTGAGGGGTTTTGACGCTGTCGGGCATCATGGGTTCGATGCCCATTTGAAGGCATTCGTGGGCAATCGGGGAAAGGGCCACCTTTTGCCCGCGGCCTTTGGGGCGGGCAGGTTGGGTAATAACACCGGCCATCCACCCGGAATCGGCGGTGGTCCGAAGGGAGGGGACAGCAAACTCGGGGCTTCCCATAAAGATGAGGCGCATGGGTCTTAAAGGGCTTTCATCTTTTTAGCCTTGCGCCGGTACATGTCCCGCTTGATGGGGGAAGCGTAGTCCACCAGAAGGCGTCCATGGAGATGGTCGATCTCATGCTGGATAGCCACGGCGAAAAGATCCTCGGCCAGAAGGTTTTTCTCCGAGCCGTCAAGGTCCTTGTAGACCACCTGGACAACCCTGGAGCGCTCCACCTCGAGAGTGAACTCAGGCAGGCTCAGGCAGCCTTCCTCGAAGGCCACCGAGTCGGAGGAGGCGGTGATGACCGGGTTGAGGAAAACATGGGGGTCCGGATGGCCCAGGGCGTTCTTGGCATCGACGATGATCAGCCTCGTGTTGACACCCACCTGGGGTGCAGCCAGGCCAACCCCCGGGGCCGCGTACATAGTCTCGAGCATGTCCTCGGCCAACTGTTTGATCTCCCCGGTCCCGGGCTCGGCCTCGGCGCAGGTTTTCCTTAACATCGGGTCGGGAAACGTTCTAATAGGTAGTATTGCCATAGTCCGATTCACCCTGGTTGCTTTAGAACAGGTTGGAAAAGTCGCCAGTTAACATTTCTATATTAAACCACCTTTGGCCCAAGTCAACGGGACAGGAAAAAAGGCAAGGTTTGAAGTTTGAGGTTTGAGGGGTTGAAAGTTTGAGGTTTGAGCCAGGTCCAACGTTCAACGTGTTTTCCTGGATTTTGGACCTGTTTTCAGGTCTGAGATATGAGATCCATCCCAACCACTGATCACTGATCACAAGTCACGGATCACCGATCCTCTCCGCGTCCCCGTGTCACCCTGTCGCCGCGTCAAATCTGTCCCTCTGCACTGTTTTTCCCATTGGACATTGGACGTTTGACGTTGGACATCATTTCTATAGCAGCTGTACCGGATCCACTCGCGCGGTGACCCTTACCCCCGGGGGTTGGACAGCCGTCGCCCCCGATAAGGTCTGAAGAAGGCGGCCATGACTCCCGGCGAGGACCATAATGTGCCACCGATAGCGGTTCCGGATCCTCTGGATGGGGGCCGGCGAGGGACCGAGAATCTTTAACCCCTTTACCCGTGGCAGCTCCTCGGCGATGCGGAGAGCTTCGCGGATGACCTTTTCCTCGGAAATGCCGTCTATGAGTATCCGGCCAAGCCGTTTGAAAGGGGGATAGCCAAGCTCCTTTCGGAAGGACAGCTCGGTACTGTAAAAAGTGTCCGCGTCCCCCTTGAGCGCGGTGAGGACGGCGTAGTTCCCGGGGGCCCAGGTCTGAACGATGACTTTCCCCCTCCGTTGTCCTCTTCCGGCCCTCCCGGCCACCTGGGTGATGATCTGGAAGGTTCGTTCGGCGGAACGGAAATCCGGCAGATCCAGGGCCTGCTCCGCGTTCAGGATCCCGGCGAGGGTGACCCCCGCAAAATCGTGGCCCTTGGAAAGCATCTGCGTTCCCACAAGGATCTGGGTGTCGCCGGAATCCATCCCCCGGTAGATCTTTTCAAGGGCACCCCGGCTGTCGAGAGCATCCCGATCCAACCGATCAATAACGGCTCCGGGAAACCTCTTGGCGAGGGCCTTTTCGATCTTCCTGGTCCCGGCGCCCACCGGACGAAGATCCGGAGCACCGCACGAAGGACAGGCGCCGGGAGGGGCCTCCTTCTGCCCGCAGTAATGGCAGAGCATCTCTTTCTCGGAGTGATAGGTAAGGGTTATACTGCAGTTGGGGCAGGGAACCGTATGATGGCATTGGGAACACAAGAGAAAAGGCGCGAACCCCCTTCGGTTAAGGAAGAGAACAGCCTGCTCACCCCGCTCGAGGACCCCTTCCAGTTCGTCCATGAGGGTTCTGGACAGGGAAGGCAGATCAGGGATCATCTGCGTGCGGTCCGACATGTCCACGAGAACCAGGTCAGGGTCGGGGGAGGGGGTGGCCCTTTC
>CBFDCL010000076.1:0-10310 GCA_965603295.1 uncultured bacterium
CGCATGGGCTACGGCCTCCTGGAGAAGACGAGGAAACTGTTCGAGGTCTCGGGTTTCGGGGAAAAGATCCAGAAAGGGGACAAGGTGGCGGTGAAACTCCACTTCGGCGAAGCCGGCAATGTCGCCTACCTGCCCCCCCAGTTCGCGCGGGTGGCCGTCGAGGAGATTAAAAAAGCCGGCGGCAAGCCGTTCCTCATCGACACCAACACCCTCTACAGGGGCAGCCGTTCCAACGCCGTGGATCACCTCGAGACGGCAGTGCTCAACGGTTTTTCTTTTGCCACAGTGGGCGCGCCGGTCATCATCGGGGACGGCCTCATGGGGATGGACTACGTGCGTGAACCCGTCGACGGGGAGCACTTCTCGGAGGTCAAGATCGCGGCGGGCATCCACCAGGCCGATGCGGTGGTGAACCTGACCCATTTTACGGGCCACGATCTGTTCGGGTTCGGGGGTGTTATCAAGGGTCTCGGGATGGGGTGCGCCAGCCCCAGCGGGAAGCAGGAGATGCATTCGGACGTGCTCCCGGCGGTGAAGGAAGGCAAATGCACCAAGTGCGGCCGATGTTTCGAATGGTGCCCCGTGGATGCCATCGAGTGGGAAGCCGGGACCGCTGCTTCCATCATCCCGGAGAAGTGCATCGGGTGCGGGGAATGCGTCGTCGCCTGCAACTACGACGCCATCGCCGTCAACTGGAAGACGGACCCGGCCGTGACCATGAAGAAAACCGCTGAATACGCGGTCGGGGCCCTGAGGAACAAGGCGGGGAAAGCCCTCTTTTTCAGCTTTCTCCTCAACATGAGCCCGGATTGCGATTGCTTCGGTTTCAACGATCCGCCTTTTGCCGCCGATGTGGGGATCCTGGTTTCCACCGACCCCGTGGCCATCGATCAGGCGGGCATGGATCTGGTCAACAGGGCCCAGGCACTGACAGGAAGCAAACTGGAGGACCTCAACGCCCCTGACAAGATCATCGGGATCACCGGTATCGACTGGAACCCCATCCTCGAGCACGCCCAGAAGCTCGGCCTCGGGAGAAGGGAATACGAGCTTGAGGAAGTTCCCTAGGACGCTTTGTCTGGCCCTGATTCTCCTGACGGGGCCCTTCCCGGCCCGGGCTGTCTCCGGCGGAGATTTCCTCAGGATCGTTTCCGCACCGGAAAGGAACCTCTTTGTGCAGGAGCGGCAATTCCAGGTCCTGTGCGAATATGTCTGTTCCCATTTGCCGGTGCCGATGAAGGTTGAGGTTCTGGAAAGCTACCGGGCAGTTCTAAATGCCCTGTCTGCCGGTGAAGCCCATGGGGGGTTCCTCGGGAGTTTTTCCGGAGCCTACGGTATTGAGAAGTTCGGGCTGGTCCCCCTCGTAAGGCCCCAATGGCTTTCGGGGGAGACCCATTTCCGCTCCTACGTCTTCACGCGTTCGGGTCTTTCGCTTACCAGGGACGTTGGCACCTGGAAAGGAGCTCCCATCGTTTTCGTGAGTCCCCTCACCACCTCGGGGTATTTTTTCCCTTTAGCCCTCCTGCGCCGCGCGGGTATCACGGAACCGGGCACTTTTTTCTCGCGTGTTCAGTTTTCCGGAAGCCATGACGCCGCTATCTGGATGGTGGCCAACGGGATGGCGGACCTGGGAGCCGTCAAGGGGACGATTTTCGAAGAGTCCCTCTTGAACCGACCCGACATGAAGAAAAAGCTGAAGGTTCTTTACAAGGGAGGCCAATTCCCCGATTCGACCCTGATGGTGGCTCCCGGTGTGCCCCGGGAGGTCAGGGAAGCCCTTCGGACGGTGTTTCTCAGAATGGCCGACAACCCCGAAGGGGTGGCCTCCCTCAGGAAATTCGGGGCCAGAAAGTTCGTCCGGGCAACCAGGGAGGATTATGCCAGCGTCCGAAGTGTTGTTAAGGAATGCGGATATGATCTTGCGGATCTCGAGATCCCGAAAAGATAACGGAGGCATCCGGGTTTGAAAAAAAGGGTGATCACAGGACTGGTGGGGATCTTCGCCGTGGTCCTGATAGGGGGCGGACTGGTTTCCCTGAATATGAGCAAGCTCTATGAACTCAATCAGGCAAGGTATTTCACGGACGAAATCTGCAACCTCATCGATGAACTGGATGTCACGGCCTTAAAGAGCATCAAGGAACTCGAACAGGCCCGCCTGGACAAATCCAGGATCCAGAACCTGATCGACAACGTGACGAAGACTGAAGTCCTCATGAGGGATCTTGACCAAAGGGTCATGTCGAAATCCCTGGCAAATAACAGCTGCGGACCGTGCCACGAAAAGCCCGCCAGACTGGTGGGTAACCTCCAGGAGATCACCGGGAAAATGGAGGAATCCCTGAGCGACCTGACCATGCTCACAAGCATCCTGGTCACGAGCGACCTCGGGGTTGGGCTCGACAAGCTGGTCAGGGAGATCGGAGGAATCCTCGACGGCAACCAGAGCAACCTGATGGAACTCCGGAGTATCCTGTCCCCCATGATGAAGCACATCAACTTAAAGGTGAGCGGGAACATTGTCAGAATTAAAACGGCCCATAACACGACCATCATCATAGTCACGTGCCTCGTCCTGATGGGGATCATCATCATGGCTGTGGCGGTGACCGGGCCTATCAAGCAGCTCACCAGGGGGACCCAGGCCATCGTCAAGGGGGATTACGATTTTCGCATCCAGATGGAGGGCCAGAACGAAGCGGCGATCCTCGCCCAGAGGTTCAATTACATGGCGGAGGTCCTTGCCAATCGGGAGAATCACTTGAACCAGAAAACAATGGAACTCGAAGATCTCAACGAAACCCTGGAGCGAAAAGTCCGTGCAAGAACGAAAGAGCTTCGGGAAAAACAGGAGGAACTCAACAAGAAGTATTCGGAGCTGGAAGCGGTCAACGTCGAGACGCGCTCTTCCTATCTTCAGCTGCAATCCACAACCGGAGAACTCGAGGAGGCCCAGACCAAGCTCCAGGAAAATTTCAATATCCTGAAGGTGATGAACGAGGAACTCCAGCGTGCCAACGAGGTCAAGAACAAGTTCCTCGCCATCATGTCCCACGAACTCAGAACCCCGCTTACTGTCATTCACGGGTACCTTTCCCTCGTCCTGGACAAGGATTACGGACGTCCGAGCAAGGAACTGAGGGATATTCTCATGGTCGTCAAGGACCAGGGCCACAACCAGCTCGAGCTCATTGAGGATCTGCTTGACCTGACGCGGATCGAATCAGGGGAGTTCAAACTGCAAAGGGAATCCATTGCAATTGTCGATCTTATCTCCAAATCCGTCGAGAATTTCCGCCCAAAATACGAAGAGAAAGAGATCAATATTGCGGTGGATGTGGATGATGACATGCCCCCGGTCTACTGGGATTTTCAGAAGATCCTCCAGGTCCTGCAAAACCTCCTCGACAACGCCGTGAAGTTCACTCCCGAGGGGGGGGAGATCGGCATCAGTGCCCATGCCAAGAGTGCCTTTATCGAACTGCGCGTCAGGGATGACGGCATCGGCATTCCGAAGGACCAGATCGACCACGTCTTTGACCGTTTTTACCAGGTGGACAGTTCCTCCACCAGAAGGTTTGGCGGATCCGGGCTGGGGTTGTCCATTGTTCGTGAGATCATTCTGGCCCACAACGGGAAAATCTTCGTTGAAAGCGACGAGGGGGAGGGGACCTGTTTCCTCATGCTCATCCCGGTGGGTGAACCGGATCGCGTCAGACAAAACGAACCGGCTGCTCCGGCAGCCGTCGAGGATCGGCCCAGGGAAGGGCCGCGGGGGAACGGGGAGAAGATCCTCGTGGTGGATGATGACGAAGCTTTTCTGAAGATGATGAAGATGATCCTGCCCCGGGAGGGGTATGATGTCCACTCCACCCCCGATTCCACGAGGGTGCTGTCCATTGCAAAAAAGCAGGGTTCCGATCTGGTCCTTCTGGACCTCATGATGCCGGATGTGGACGGTTTCGAGGTCTGTCGGCGTCTGCGGTCGGACGCGATCCTCAAAGATATCCCGATCCTCGTGGTTTCCGCCGCAGGGGGCAAGGATGTTGCCCGGAAAGTGTCCGAGGCGGGGGCCGATGGTCATATAGCCAAACCTTTCGACCAGGCTGGCCTTCTCAACCACATTGATCGGTTGCTGAAAGAGTTCGGAAAGAGGTCGCAGGGAAGTGATAAAGAAGTGGGCCCTGACAAGACTTCCGGTTGACCCCCCGACGGAAACCGTCGAGGCCCTGATAGATCTGTCGGGCAAGGTGGCCCCGGTCGCAAAACGACTGGGGCTGTGTGTTTTTCTGGTCGGTGGTGCGGTACGGGATCTCCTGGAAGGAAGGAAGTTTTCAGGCGAGTGGGACCTGGTTGTCTTCGGCGGGGAACAGGAAGGGGCCGCCTCCCTCGCCCGTGAGTTAACCGTGTCCTGGGACACCCGGGAGCCCATCGCCTTCCCCCGGTTCGGTACCCACCTGATCGTGGGAAGCGGTTTCCAGGTCGAGGTTGCCGATGCCCAATTGAGGACAGGATTGAAGCCCCTTTCGGGCGATCCCCTCCTCGACGATGCCCTGTCCCGTGATTTTACCCTCAACGCTCTCTATGTGGATCTTACCGGACCGACCCTTTTTTCCGAAGCCGGAATCATCGATCCGTGCGGACGGGGCCTTACCGACCTGACGGAAAAACTCCTCCGGACCCCGATCCCTGCAAAACTCACCTTAAGGGACGACCCCCTGCGCGTTTTTCGGGCGGCGAGGTTCCGATCGTCAAGGTCTTATGCCATCTCACCGGCATTGGCCCGGGCGGCCGCAGGCGTGGGTGATCTTCTGCCGCGCCTTGCCCCGGAACGGATCCTCGCTGAAATGAACGCGATCCTGGTAAGCGCCCAACCGTCCGCCGGTCTCGAGGCGCTTGCTCGATGGGGGGCTTTTGCGAGGGTCCTGCCCGAGGTGCACGCTTTAGCCGGCTTCCGGCAGGAATCCCCTTTCCATTTCCCGGACCTACTCAAACACAGCCTGCGAGTGGTCGATCGCTGCCGGAACGACCTTGCTCTCAGATGGGCCGCCCTCCTGCACGATTGCGGGAAACCGGCATCAAGGGTTATCACCCCGAAAGGGGACATCTACCACGGGCACGAGAGGATCGGATCCGAGCTCGCCGCAAAGGCCCTGACCCGGCTAAAAGCGGGCAAGAGGTTTACCCGGGAGGTTGCGGAGCTGGTGGACCTCCACATGGTCCATTACGGAGAGCAGTGGTCCGATCGGGCTGTCCGGAGGTTTATTCGCCGGGCAGGCAGCCGCCTCGACAAGCTCCTTGACCTTGTGGAAGCGGACAGCGCTTCCCTGAAATTGAGAAAAGAGAAACTGGCTGATCTCGGAAACCTGAGGGAGCGCCTGTCGGGCATGGTGGGAAGAACCCCAGAGCCGCAATCTCCCCTGGGAGGAAAGCGCATCATGGAACTCCTGGGTGTGCCCCCCGGCCCCTGGGTTGGGAATGCGAAAAAGGTTCTCGCTGAAGCTTTCGCGGAAGGGGAGATCGAGGCGGAAGCCGCCGGGGAGTTCCTGGTCAACTGGTGGAAAGAAGCCGGGAATAGATACTTTTAAGGGTTTCCTCGGCGCTCCGGGATGTGTCGACGGTCAATCGCTGTGCCGCTGGCAGTTCATCGGGGGGCCGGAAAATCTCCATCTGATGAGAAAGGATCGCCCCTCTGCCGTCGGAGATTTCCGACTTCTGCCCGATCCTTTCCTCCAGGCGGGCCTCCAGTGCCCCCTTGTCGGCCTCGAAATAGATCAGGATCGCTCTGACACCTTTTTCCCGTGCCACATCCATGGCCTCGGAGCGCCGGGAAGGGTCCATGTAAGAAGCATCCAGGAACACGCTTCGTCCTTCCTCCAGGAGGGCCCGGGCGCGTTGGTGGAGTTCCCCGTAGGTCCTTAATGTGAACTCCCTGGAATAGATGTCCTCACCGAAAGGCACATGGATGGACGTGGTCGGCTTGATATCGGCCAGTTCCTTGCGGACACGGTCCGAAGAAAGGATCTCGATGTCCAGAAGCTCCCGAAGGCGGAGGGCTGCGGTGGATTTCCCGGAGCCCATGAGTCCGCAGGCAACGATAAGTGCAGGGGGATGGAGCGTTCCGGCGTACCGCCCGGCGAGATGATGGAACGACCTTGCGCTCCGGGCGGCTTCCTGCGCCTCGGCTGCCGGAATGGCGGTGTCCCGGGAACGAAAACCCTCCACCTTTCCCCGCACGACGGCCCGGTAGCAGCTGTAAAAGTTCAACAGGGCGCTTTGCTCTTCCTGCCCCATCAATCCCAGGAAGGCGGACCGGAACACCTGGGCGAGGTCCCCGAAGCCGAGACGATCAAGATCCATGACGAGGAAAGCTGCGTCCGACAGGATGTCACCGAACCTGAACCGTTCATTAAACTCGATGCAGTCGAAGATCTGGATCTCGTCATCAAGGCAGATATGCTGGGTGTGCAGATCCCCGTGGCCATCCCGGATCCACCCTTCGGCCTCACGCTTCCGGAAAAGATCCTCGTTGGCCCGGATGAACCCTCTCGTATAATCGCGAACCCTCTCAAAGGTACCTCTGTCGAGGGTTTCGCCGACGTAGGGTTCGATCTGATCGAAATTCTCTTCCGTGTTGAAAATTACCGCTTCGGTGCCACCAATGCGGGTGATCTCCGGTGATTTCGAAGCCTCCCTGTGGAAGGAGGCGATCTTCCGGGCGATGCGCTCCATGTCGGGAGGCCCCACAGCCCTGCGCTCCAGAAGGGCCCAGAGGAGTTTTTCCTCATCCAGCCTCTTCATGAAGACCGCGTACTCCACCGGGTCGCCGGGACCTCCGAACCGGAGCCCGTCGGCTCCGTGGGTCACGGGGAGGACGCCGAGGTAGGTCTCGGGGCTTAACCTTCGGTTAAGGTCGACTTCCACCTCACAGAAGTGGTGTCGTTTTTCCAGGGTCGTAAAGTCCAGGAACCCGAAATCCACCGGTTTCTTTACCTTCAGGACACGGTCGTGGGAGAGGAAAATAACGGAAATATGGGTCTGGCGGACCTCGACGGAGTCCACTGGGTCCGGCCAGGCTTCTGGTCTGGAAAGCTCCTCAATGATCTTTTCAACGGGGATGTTCATGGTAAATTTTCACATCTCGGAAAAATCGGGTCTAACGTCCAATGTCTAACGTCCAACGTGGGAAAACAGGTTGAGAATCGAGGATTTAGAGTTTCAACTTCAAACTTCAAACCTCAAACCGCAAACTTAGGTCCTCGACTATCGTCTGCTATCTTATAACCCCCCAGGCCCCGAGGCAATAAATACCGTACGCACCCGCGGTTTTGGGGGTGATCGCCCACAGAACCCTGGAAGCAGCCTGCCGAAAAATGGTATGATATTTTATAGAAACCACGGGGGATTTCGGAGAGGCGGGCGCGTCTCAACGCGAATATCCGCGGGTTTGTCCGCCCCAGTGAAAAATGATGATCCGGAAAAGTTCACTTTTCAGAAGATTCACGGCGGTGTTTGGAAAAGCCCGGATGCACTACTCGTTCCGGGCCCGAGGGGGACGATGAGAGATCTTCTGCGAATATTCCGTGTCCTCCTGACCAGGAAGCTGGCCGCCCGGGCGGTGGAACTGGTTCGCGAATCGGGTGGGACCCGCAGCCAGGATATGATCCTCTACGTTCTGGCCAGGGAACTGGTGGAACTGGGCCCCGACCTTGCCCCTCTCCTGCTGCGGGAACTCGTCATGGGATCCGCGAGGTGTGAGAAGGGATTTCCCGAATACGTGCGGCACCTCTGCCACATCCGCGCCCTCGCTTCCCATACGGGAAACGATTTCATGAGCGAGGTCCTGCTACGGTGCCGAAGGCGTCAGATGGACGAAGTCGTCGAGCTTCTCACCGACGTCCCTGCCCAGAGAAGGATCTACCACACCGAGGAAAAGGAAAGCCGAACCCCGGCCCAGGATTATCTGCCCCTCGGGGTCCGGAAATCCCTTGCCAGGAAACCGCACCCCTCCACCCTCGAAACGCTTCTTCATGAACAGGACCCGTCCGTGATCCGGAACCTCCTCGGGAACCCCAGGACGGTGGAGGAGATGGTGGTGAAAATGGCCTCCCTAAGGCCCACAAGCGCGGAAGCACTCGAGGAGATCGCGGTCCATCCCAGATGGCAGGCGATGTACAAGGTCAGGAAAGCTCTGGTTTCCAACCCTTACACGCCTCCTCGAACGGTTCACGCCATCCTGCCGACCCTCCTTCTGCCGGACCTCATCGACGCGACCATGAGTCCGGTCCTCCACCCCAACGTCAGGGCGGCCGCCAAGCGTTTTATCATCCACAGGGTGGCCCTGATGGACCAGGCGGAAAGGGAACAGTTCAACCGAAGGTATGCGGCGATCCTGAAAAGGATCTTTCTGGAAACAGGGTGAAAGAAATTGAGGATTGAGGATTGAGAGTTGAGGGGTGAAGGTTGAGAATTACGATCTCTTTTGCTTTCGGTTTTTTATCCTCATGCGGTGTCAGAGCAAAAAACAGAGTTTGAACGTTTGCCGTTTGAAGTTTGAGAGTCGTGAAATGGATTCAAAATCCAAGATCCAGAGAAAAACACGTTAAACATTAAACATTAAACATTAAACTTGCATTCTTCCCCCGGGTGGGCCTCGGTGGACACCTCGGTGTCAGAGACCATGTGTTTGCGGCAGGATTTTAACTTCAAACTTCAAACGGCAAACTTCAAACTCTCCTCTGCACTCTGCACTGCTTTTCCCGTTGGACGTTGGACATTGGACATTGGACTTTTTTTCTTACACCACCTCCACCTGGCGTTCCGGTTCGATGGGGCTCGTCCTCATGGCGAAGGAGTAGAGGAACGGGTACCTGTCGTGCAGGTGCTTCATGTAGCGTAGCCACTCGGTGAAGAGGCTTCGATAGGAGCGGGTCATGTCCCCCCTCATGTGATCGAGGTCCGAATCGGGGACGGACCCCAGGTCCTTCCTGGCGGCCAGTTCCTCGGTCATGTGGAAAACTGCCCAGAGCAGGTCGGTGAATTTCTCATTTTCCAGCAGGCTGGGGTTCTCGAGGAGCCTGACCATAAATTCGCGCCTGGAGGTGAGCAGGTCCCTCAAGTCCGGGAGGTTCTCCCTGCCAAGGTTCACCTTGAACGGGTAGTCCGCGAGGTTTTTCAGGAGGGATTTGAGCTGGGCGGCGGAAAGATCGCCGGAGATCTCCACCGTCTTGCGCAAGTGAGCCGCCTGCGGGTCGGCGAAGTAGAGGAACCGGAGCAGCTCCGTGCCGAGCTCGCTGAAGAAGGCCCCGATGACCATGTTCATCTTCTGCATCTTCGAGCGCCTGTTCATGGTGACGAATAGCTCCGCGATAATGAGGGTCACGACCAGGCCCTGGATAGGGGCGAACGCCAGGCTGGCAAGGCCCGCGAAAAAGATGAAGTGAAGGTCCCCGAAAAATGTGTGATGCAGGAAATAGAGAAAAGCGGAGGTGGAGATCAGTCCGATACCGAGCAGGATCGACCACTGCAATCGTTTCATGATTCAATTCCTCCCTGTGAATGGCGCCCGGGTATGGGTATAATCGGGAATTAAAATTTGAGAATTGAGAATTGTGGGCAAAAATCCGTTTCCTGCCCCCAATTTACGACCGGTATTTTAACGCTTTAAACTGGAGGGCGCCATGCCGGAGAACCCCGACGACCCCGTCCGGAGCAGCGTGCTGGACATTATCCGAAGGAGGTACAGCTGCCGCCGCTACCGGCCCCAGCCCGTGAGCCGGGAGCAAATCGCCATCCTGGAAGAAGCCGTGCGGTGGGCCCCCTCCGCCTGCAACCGCCAGCCTTACAGGGTCTATTTTATCACCGACCCGGAGGTCATCGACCGGATCGCCAAAGCGGTGCCTTTGGGTCCCGCCTCCGCTAACGCCTGGATCACGTCAGCTCCCATGATCGTTGCGGCTGTGGGTTCACGGGAACTGGTCTGGCATCGCATTGCCCGCGTCGTGGATGCCGATTACCATCGAACCGACGCGGTGATCGCCATGGACCATCTTTCCCTTGTGGCCACCGAAGCGGGCCTCGGGACGTGCTGGGTCGGGTGGTTTCACCGGAAAAAAGTTGCACGTATCCTCGGGCTCAGCCGCGGCGAGGAGGTTGTTATCCTCATGACTGCAGGATTTTCGGACCGCGATCCGCCGAAAAATCGCCGGAGAAAGGATCCGGATGAACTGTTCGTGGAGCGTTAAACGACTTTAACGCACCGATTATCGTTTTTTCCCGCTTCCAGCGGGAAAGGGTCAGCCTCAGGAAAA
>CBFDCL010000077.1:0-10191 GCA_965603295.1 uncultured bacterium
GGATTGGGCCGCGTCAACAAGGATCCTGGGCCTCCCTTCACCGAGGGCGATGAGCCTTTGTGAAATCTCCTGTACCGGCTGGATGGTCCCCGTGACATTGGAAGCATGGGTCAGGATCACCAGGGTCGTATCGGGACGGATGGAACCCATAACCGCATCCGGGGTCAGGCAGCCGTCCCGGTCAGCCTGCACACGGGTTACCCGGACGGAAGAGACGTCCTCCATCCTCGCAAGGGGCCTGGCCACGGAGTTGTGATCCATCGAGGTGGTGACGACATGCCCGCCCTCACACAGAAAACCGCTTATTGCCAGGTTAAGGGCCGCAGTGGCACTGCACGTAAAAACGATCCTGGAACTGTCGGTGGCTCCGATAAAACCGGCGACGGCCTCCCGCGCTTCGAAGACAACCCGCTCCACCATGGAGGCCCCTCCCCGTCCAGGAGCCGCCGAGAGCTCCTTGACAGCCCAGACCATGCGGTCGACGACACTCTCCGGTTTTGGCCAACTGGTGGCCGCGTTGTTCAGGTAGATGATCCGGTCAGCCATAGAAATGAAAGTAGCGGGTTACTGGATTCCGGTAAAGGGGCATTTTCAGGTTCGAGGACGGAAATCATGAATTGTGGGTTGAGGATTGAGAATAAGAACAGTGACTGGTGACTGGGGAATGGTGACTGGAATAAACAAATCACTAATCACCAATTACCAGTCCCATGTTTCTCTTTGGTCTAGGTTTTCTCCCTGTCTTCCCCATCCCGCACGATAATAACGGCCGACTCTCCTTCCAGGGGGCACCGGTACTCACAGATACCGCAGCCGATGCAAAGGTGCTCCACAACCCGGGGCCGTTTTACGATAACAGGCCCGTCGGATCCTTGAACGGTCACATCGTCAAACACGATGGCTTTTTCCGGTGTAGGGCAATGCTCTTCGCAAACCATGCAATTCTCCGGCCTGACGAAGGGGATGCACCTGTCCCGATCAATGATCGCCGTGCCGATGCAAACGTTCTTCTTTGTCACTTTGTCCAGATCAGCGATGGCCCCTGTGGGACAGACCTGTCCGCAAAGGGTGCACGAGAACTCGCAATAACCGATGCGGGACACGAGGCGCGGGGTCCACACCGCCTCCATCCCCGCCTCAAAAAGGGTCGGCTGCAGGCCGTTGGTCAGGCAAACCCTCATACATTCGCCGCACCGCAGGCAAAGACCGGCAAAACGGTCCTCGCGGACAGCCCCCGGCGGGCGGATCACCCCGGCTGGGAGGGCATCCGGACGGGCCGTCTTCCCAATAGTGAGGGGAAGGAACAGCCCAGCGCCCGCCGCCCCGAGAAAAGCCCTCCGGGAAAGGGGAAAAACCGGGCCAACTTCTGATAACAGCGAGGAAGGGACCCGGTGCCCGATAAGCTCATCCGCGCAGGAATCGATGCAATCATAGCAGAGGATACAGTCGCGTTTCCGTATGGAGCGCTCCTGCTCTCCCTCGATGGCACCCATACGGCACGTCCCCGCGCATTTTCCGCAGGCGGTACAGGAACTTTTCCCGATGGAAAGCCCCAGGAGGGCACGCGATGAGAGGATCCCGAGAAGCGCTCCGAGGGGGCAGAGGTTCCGACACCAGAAACGGCGTTCCTTAAGTTCGAGAAAGAACGGGAGAAACAGGAAACCCAGGAAAAGGGCCGTGTATCGGAACGAGGGAAGATCAAAGGAAAGCAGGTGATCCCGGAGAACTCCGTAAACCGGTTCCGTTACGGCACTGACAGGCCCCCCGATGCGCCACGCCGTATCAAAGAACAAGATGATAGATTTTTCAACCGGATGGACGACCCCCATGGCCAAGCCCCGCACGAGGAGAGAGAGAGGATCGACCATCCCTGACAGGTTGACGGCGAAAAGGGAAGCAGTGATCAGGGCAAGGAGGAGTACATCCTTGACCGGATAGAAAGGACCGGACGGACGGGGAGTCTGGATGCGGCTCTTCCGGCCGAAGAGGTCGAGGGCTGCCCCCATGGGACAGATCCAGCCGCAGAAGAAACGCCCAAAGAGGACCGTCAGGGGGATAAGCAGGATCAGGGGCCAGAAAAAATCGAGCAGCCTTCGGCCCGCCGCCATGGCCGTAATCCCGGCCAGAGGATCGATCCGGAAAAAGGCATTCACCGGATACCGGATGACGTCCTCCCCCATGTACCTGGTGTTTAAGAAGAGGACCACGAAAAAAAGGCCGAAGATCCACTGGGAAAGGACCCGGAAACGCCTCACCCTACTCTTCCTTTATCCTGATTTTTGCCAGATCCATTTCCCCCAACCCCATCCGATAGCCCGCCACCACCGAGGACAGATCCCCGGGGGCAAGGTTGAAAAGGGTGGTACCGTAAGCGTCGAGGGCTACTGGGTCGGGACTGGCCGCCACCTGGTTCAGGACCCGGACATCTTCCAGACGGCCGCCGGTGGGCCCGTTTCTGACCAGGATCCTCGTTGCGTCCAGAATCGTCAGGCGGGGGGCGATTACAGAGGCGAGGTCCGCCAGTTTCTGGCCTATCCCCGAGTGGAACGTGCCCCGGTTCCCGCCCATGAGTCCCATGAGGTTCTTCATCCCCAGGGTGAGGCCGCTGATGCTGTGATGTTTGGCAACGGGAACGTTGATGATCACGTCAGCCTTTAACGCCTCATCATAGAGGGGCCACTGGCGCACCACCACACCCCGGGGGATGTTCGTTTTCCGGAAACGGTTCTCGTTCACGTACTCCAACGAAACACCCGGATTGGAGATCCCCTTGACCATGTCGAGTATCCCGCTGGTACGGTAGCATCTCCTGGCATCATTGCACGTCCGATCCAGGATCAGGATTTCCCGGGAACCCGCCTCGAGGCACATCTCGGCCAGGGCTTTCACCACCTCCGGGTGGGTATTGGCCGCCTGCTCGACCCTCCTGTCCCAGCCGATATTGGGCTTGATCAGCACGCGGTTTCCCCTGGAAACAAACCTCTCCATTCCTCCGAGAAGGTCTACAGCCCTAA
This sequence comes from uncultured bacterium, assembly GCA_965603295.1. GTDB lineage: Bacteria > BMS3Abin14 > BMS3Abin14 > BMS3Abin14 > BMS3Abin14 > JAFGWO01. The sequence goes on from CBFDCL010000077.1 coordinate 3,015, forward strand.
CGGTGGCCTCGAAAGGGTCCCGGCTCCGGGCCACGGACAGCATCGACCTCCCCCCGTCCCCCTTCTGACTGGCAATGGCGGGCACCAGGAAACCCGGGGCAGCCAGGAGTGTCAGGGATCCCTTCAGGAACATTCTCCTCGAAAGACAGCCGCCAAGGTTCATGTGAGCACAACCTGTTGGAAAGATTCGCCTGTCCGGAACATATCAGACCTCATATCTCGAAATTGAAGCAGCATTGAATGTTCAATGTTCAACGTGGAAACATGTCCAGAGTTCATCCACCTTCACCAAGGCTTCCACCGTCGATCTTCGAGCTATGGTGGACAGGTCGGCGGAAAAGGATTCCCAATTTCAAAACAGGTCCAAGATCCAGGATCCAAGAAAAATCACATTGAACCTTCTATGTGATTTTTCCTCAAACTCTCAGACTTTCAAACCCTCAAACTTCGAATTTTTTTCTTTCTTCGCCCTTTTCCGGTCCCAGAATCGTTCCTTTCTCCTGTCCCAGGATCCCGGGTCCGAGGAGGCCTGGAGAACCTCTCCCACCAGGATCAGGGCGAGGGAGGGGTCACCGGATTCGAGACCGAAAATATCATCGGAACCGACGGCTCCGGCCATTGTTGACAGGGTGGCCCGGTATATTTTCTCTCCGTCCAGCCCGACCCTGGAAACGATGGCCACCGGCGTTTCGGGAGAAAACCCTTCCGAGAGTTCGGCCGACAGCTGCGCCAAGGGTCGGTCATTCATGAAAAGAATCATAGTGCCCGTTGCTTTCGCAAGTTGACCGATCTCCTCGACACCCACATCCTTTTCAATCCGTTTGGGGCTGGTCAGGATAACCGAGTGGCTGACCCCAGGCATGACCAGGGTTCTCCTTAACAGAGCCGCGGCGGCATTCAAGGTCCCCACACCGGCGATAATCCGGGAGTCCCCCTCAAAGTACTCAACCAGAGGCAGGAAGGGTGAAAAAACAGCAAGATCCCCTGGGATGAGGATACCAACGTCTCCCCGCTCCAGACACTCCTTGATATCGTCGGTAATTTCAAGAAAAGTTCTTTCGAAGGGGTCTTTCACTTCCTTTCCCGTCAGAAGGGATGCGAATGTTTCGGGGTACGGCTCAAAACCGTAAACCACCTTGCATCCTTGCAGAGCTTCTTCCCCTTCCCGGGTCAGGTACTTGGGGTCCCCGGGGCCGGCCCCGATAAAATAAACGGTGTGGTTTTGATCTGTCATCTGACTATCCCTGTTCAGGCTGGAATAACCGTTCGGTAAATACGCATCGGGTTTCCAAAATTTGGGTCAGGGAAGTTTACGTTAGAAGGCTGCTTAAGGAAAGGAGGGAAGGGGTTGAGGGTGAAAACTTGAGTTTGAGGTTTGACGTCTGAAGTTTTGAACCGGTTACCAGCATGCCCTGCCTGTCCTGAGCCAAGCCGAAAAGAGCCTGCCGAAAGGCCACCAGTCGCGAAAGTAACCGTTTAATGTTCAACATTTAACGTGCTCCTCCTTTGGACTTTGGACTTTGGATTCCATTTTTCCCCGGATTTCATTCACGAAATACGGAAAAAAATGGCCCCCCGGTGTTGGGGGCCACCGGGGGGCCGGCTCGGTAAAACCGAGCTTGGGGGTGCATCTCAGATCACGACAGGCGCGATCAGAGTTGGGGGCTGTCATGGAAAAGAACCGCTCGCCTGAAAAAGACGCCTTCAGGTGCCTTCCGGTGTACCTGCAGGGTCTGTGCCAGAAACACACGGGATGTCAAAAAGTTGAAAACCCGCGTAAATATAAACGATTTTTCGAAGAATGCAAGGGTAAAATGAAACAGGAACAGAAATTATTGGGAAAAATTTTCCCGGGAGTGGAGAAAAGTTCGCGCATCGGTTGCGCACCTACTCCTCTTTCTTTTCCGTTACCCCGTATTCCTTGAGTTTATACTGCAGCGTCCGACGGCTGATCCCCAGCATTCTGGCGGTTTCGGTCCTGTTTCCCCCCGTAAGGTCCAGGGTGCTGAGAATGGCTTCCCGCTCCATTTCACTCAAGGGACGCCCGGGGGTGACCCCCTGAACCCCTTCCTGGTCCACGTCGAGAAGGTGCGCCGGGAGGTCCTCCCTCTGAATCATGTCTCCCCTCGACATGATGACAGCCCTTTCCACGACGTTCTCCATCTCCCGGACGTTCCCCTTCCAGCGGTTTCGGATAAGGAGATCCATAACGTCAGGGGAAAATCCGCGGATCATCTTTCTGTTGCGTTCAGAGATGGCCGAAAGAAAGTGCTCCGCAAGAAGCGGGATATCCTCCCTGCGTTCTCTGAGAGGAGGCATCCGGATGGGAATCACGTTCAGCCGGTAAAAAAGGTCTTCCCGGAATCGTCCCACGTGGACCTCTTCTTCAAGGTCCCGATTGGTCGCGACAATGATCCGGACATCGGAGGTGATGGTTTCCGTCCCCCCAACCCGCTCGAAAGACCTGTCCTGAATAACTCGAAGCAGTTTCGCCTGGAGGAGGAGGCTCATCTCGGCGATCTCGTCAAGGAAAAGGGTACCCCCGTCGGCGAGCTTGAAACGGCCTTCCTTCCTGGCAACAGCGCCGGTGAAGGACCCTTTCTCGTGCCCGAACAGTTCACTTTCCAGGAGGTTCTCGGGAAGCGCCGCGCAGTTGACCTTGACCAGCGGCCCGCTCCGGCGCGTGCTGTTGGCGTGGATGGCATCGGCGATCAGCTCCTTCCCCGTTCCGCTCTCGCCGAGGATCAGGACCGTCGCGTCCGTCGGAGCCACCATGGCCAGTGAATCGAAGATCTCGTGGATCCTCGGACTGTTGCCGATAATCCTGGAGTTCTGGAAAACCCTCTCCACCTGAGCCTTGAGGGACTGGTTCTCCGCCAGCAGGTCAGACATCTCCATGGTCTTTTCCACCAGAATTTTCAGCTCTTCCAGATCGATGGGCTTGGTGAGATAGTTCAAAGCCCCCGAGCGCATCGCCTGGACCGCCGTATCAACGCTGGCATAGGCCGTAACAATGAGGACCTGGACAGCCGAGGAGATCTCTTTGATCCTCCGTAACGCTTCCAGGCCTCCCATGGTCCCCATTTTCATATCCATGATGACGAGGTTAAAGAAACTCCGTTCCACAAACTCCAAAGCTTCTTCACCACCGGAAGCCGTCTCCACGGAGTAACCTTCCTCGGAAAGGACAACCTTGAGAAGCTCCCTCTGGGACGCTTCGTCGTCCACAACGAGGACCCTGTGATTTTTTTTACCCTTCATCACCTTTATGTTCCCCCGGTGCCGCCAGCCTGCGGCGGTCCTGCCGGTTTCAATTTTTTCCCTGCCCCTTGTGACCGGGTCATTTCAGGGAAGCGTATGGTAAATGTCGTTCCCTTGCCCGGAGTGGATTCTAACCGGATATCCCCCCCATGGTCCAGCACGATCCTGTGAACGATGGGAAGGCCCAGTCCTGTCCCGGAATCCATCGTGGTAAAAAACGGCTCGAAAATCTTCTCCTGATCCGCCTCCTCGATACCGGGTCCCGTATCACTGACGGACAGGCAGGGCCGTCCCCCGGAGATATCCGTCCGAACTGCCAGGACGCCTCCGTCCGCCATAGCCTGAAAACCGTTCAGGATCAGGTTGAGGAGGAGCTGTTTGAGGCTGTCACCGTCCCCCATGATAACGGCACCTGACGGGTCCAGTTCCGTCATGATGGTGACCCCCTGCCCGGCGGCCTCTCTCTCCACCAGAGCAGTGGTTGAACCGACCACTTCATTTAAGCTCAACTCCTGCATCACGGGCTCACGGGGCCGGCTGAAATCGAGGAGTTCGGTGATGACACGGTTGAGGCGGTCCACTTCCCGTACGATAACGTTAACGGCATTCCCCTCGGAAGTGTCCGGCTCGAAACGGCTCTTTAAGTATTGGCTGAACCCCCGGATAGAGTTGAGGGGATTTCTGATCTCATGAGCCATTCCGGCCACTAATCGGCCCAGAGCCGCTAACCGCTCGGAACGTCGGACCTCCGCCTGAAGCCCTTTTACTTCCCCCATATCCCGAAGGAACAGGACTGCGCCCTCGTCCTCCCCCTGCCCGCGGACCGGGATCATCGTGATTTTCAAAAACAGCTTCCCGGACCCTGAGGGTGTCACCTCCAGATCGTAGAAAGCCGTCCGGTTTTCCAGGAACTCTGCCATCCTGTCCCACTCTTCCCCGACGAACAGGACCCGCCATCCTTTCCCCAGGTAATCCCTGGCCCTGATATCCAACAGGGTCTCCGCCTCCGGGTTAATGGTTCGGAGAACCCCCTGGTGATCCACGTTGATGAACCCCTGAGCCATGCCCTGAATGACATCCAGGGTATACTGCCGGAAATTGGCAAGAGCCTTCCTGGCCGAGTAGTATCCCTGAACCAGGGTCAGGAAGTAGAAACCTACGGTTCCAAGGAGGAGGACCAGGAATCCGTTGAGCAGAGCCTGCCTCATCCCTTTTTCCACAGCCTTATCGAGGTCTTCGGTCCCCATGCCAATAACGACATAATTGGACGGTTGGCCTCCCTCTTCCTCCTCGGGTCCCTCGATGACACCCGGGATCGTGGGGATTTCCAGCATGCGGAGATGGACCCAAGGGCTGTCCAGGGGGTTGAACCTCCCGATATGGAGGAAGATCCGTCCGAGCTTGCCGAACGGTTCCAGGAAGGAAACAAATTCAAGGTCCGACAACCTGCCTCGTACATCCTGCAGCGCCAACCCGTGCTCCTCCGGCCGGAACCCCGGACTCGTGGTGAGGACATCCCCCTCGGTGCCATAGACCACCACGAATGTAAGATCCTCATTCTGAGCTGTATCCGCGACGAAACGGTGCAGATGCTGGGAGCCTTCATCCATCATGGCGCCCAGGCGGGTCGCCGAAGCGATGGAACGAACTATGGTCCGCGCCTGAGCTTCCTTGAGATCAAGAAGCAGGCCCTCCTCCCTTTCCAGAGCCTGCCTGCTGAGGGAAGCGAGGATAATGGCGAGGAGAAGGATTGTAAGGATCAGAAGTACAGCGGGAACGTATCGGGCTGGGGATGGCTTAAGGACAGCTTTCATGGAATTTTTCGGGGACTTTTTCCCGCCTCCCATTGGCCAATCGAAGCAAGCACCAGTTATCGGCCCTCTGGCCCCCTCCCACCCCGAAGAAGATCAATAGGAGTGGCAAGCGGTGCAGCCCTTTTCGGGGAGGAGATACTGGTTTTCCGTCGCATGGGTGTGGTGATAGGAAAGGGACACCAAATACATCCCTGCCCCCGGAGGACCGTGGATGGAAAACCGGATAAATTCGCTCCGCTTCACCCCATGAAAGATGTAGCACAGTTCTACCCCAGTGGTGAAGAGGACATACCGTTCTGGCTGGTTTTCAAAATCGCGGATGCTTCGGTGTCAGAGCAAAAAACAGAGTTTGAAAGTTTGAGAGTGTGAAAGTTTGAGAGTTTGAAGGTTGAGGTTGCGCGCCTCAGTGGGCCTTAGGGACCCCAGTATTCGGGAGCCCAAAGCCCAATGCCCAAAGGCCAAAGAGAAACACGGCTGGGCGACGGATCACCATTTGAGATCTGAGGTTTAAGATCTGAGATCTGACTCTATCGCATCAATCACGAATCACAGATCTTAACTTCAAACCTCAAACATCACACTTTTTTTAAACTTCGACCGTCGCTCCCACACCGGCGAAGAAGAACGAATCCCCGAGGGCCGCCATGAGCCTTGCGGACCCTGCCAGCCCGGTGCAGTGGCTGGCCCCCACCATTTCCACGCCCATCCCCTTCATGGCCTCAATGGTCGCGGCCATCTGGTCCTCGCCCGACTTGCCAAGGTGGGTTCCCCCCACGACGGCCTTGATGGGCCTTTCAGGCACCATCTTCCGCACGTGGTCGAGAATGTTGATAACCCCCGCGTGGGCGCACCCCAACAGCACGATCAGCCCCGACTCCCCCTCCACCACAAGGGAGAGGTCGTCAGAGAGGGGATCCCTCCCGCCTCCGTGCTCCTCACCGAGGACAAGGGTGGTATCACCTGTCTCGAACGGGGTTCGGCGGGGCACCACCCCTGTGGTCATCACCCCCTCGCAGATGAGCTGAGGTTCTTCGCTCAGGTGAAAAACGGCCCCTAACCCCTCCAGGTAACTTTTGCAAAACGGCATTCCAATTGGTTTCGGCGCTCCCCCACTTACCTCGTGGAACCGGGAGTGGAAGATATCGGGATGGGCGTAAACGTTTCTTCTCTTCCCGTCCTGGAAGAGCTCCCCCAGCCCGCCCGTATGGTCGCTGTGCCCGTGGCTGATGGCTACCTTCCCGATGGACCCGAGATCCACTCCAAGAACCCTCGCGTTGTGGAGAAGGACGTATCCCCGGCCAGTGTCAAAAAGAACCCTGTCATCATCCCTTTCCACCAGAGCGGAAAAGCCATGTTCCCCCAGAAGAGTTCCGGATTTGACGACGGAGTTTTCCGAAAGGACCGTGATTTTCGCTTTCATTACCGTTTTCCCCCTTGACAGATGAGCGTCAGTTGTTATTAGTATATTAGAAATATTTAAATTATTATTCCCCTTGCCCGGGAGGTTTGCTCTCGCACCCGTTTTCTATTAGGGTTACTTATTATGGATATTCAAACCGTTTTGACAACAGGTAAGACCGTTGCCGTGGTCGGGATCTCCCCCGACCCCTCAAGGGCCAGTCACGGGGTCGCCTCCTATCTCCAGTCCGCCGGTTACAGGATCGTTCCGGTAAGACCTGACGGGGAGGAGATCCTCGGGGAAAAAGTGTACCGAACCCTGAGTGACATCCCATTCCCGGTGGATATCGTGGACGTTTTTCGGAAGCCCGAAACGGTCCCTCCCATTGCAAGGGAGGCTGTGGCCATCGGGGCCAGAGTACTCTGGCTTCAGGAGGGCGTTGCTAACCAGGAGGGGGAGGCCATTGCCCGTGATGGAGGCCTTACCGTGGTGTCGGACCTCTGCATGTTTAAAGAGCACAGGAGGCTCAAAGCGAAATGACCGGAACAGAAATTTTCATCATGATAGTGATCGTGGTCGTATTCCTGCTCGCCCGCGGGGGTGGGGGCTGAGGGAGTTGCTGATCCCCGGCGGGGGTCAACAAAATTCAGAGTTTGAAAGTTTGAGAGTTTGAAAGTTTGAGAGTTTGAAAGTTTGAGAGTTT
>CBFDCL010000078.1:0-10123 GCA_965603295.1 uncultured bacterium
GCCGTAGCTTTGGTGAAGGCGGGTCCAACGTCCAACGTGTTTTCCTTTGGGCTTTGGGCATTGGGCTTTGGACTGCCTTCCCAGTCACCAATCACTAATCACGAATCACCCTGGTTCACGTTAAACGTTAAACATTAAACTTTAAAAGCGTTTCCCCTTGGGCTTTGAACTTTAAGTTTCCTCTGGACTCTGGACCCTAGACTGTCATCCAGAGATCGAAGGCCGACCGATATTCCCCCGGATCCGGAGGGTCACACTCCCATCAACTCCGGGACGCGCTCTCAAGAGGGATAACAAGGATATCACCTTCTCTTTCAAGCCAGAGCCGGGTGTGATCTCGAGGGTCAGGTCGAGGCGTGAGTTTCCAAGGTGGTTGGGAACCAGCCGAACTGTTCCGCGGGCCTTTGCCGACAGATCCCCTTCCAGAAGATTCTCACCGAGGGAAAGAACGTTGTCCTTGATAGTAAAGAAACCGTTGAAGCCGGAAATGTGCAAGGGGGAAAGGCCCAGAGGTTCCAGGAGGCCACTCTTGATCTGGATCCCCTCCCCCGAGATCCTCCCCTCGCCGTCTATCCGATTCCCGGAGGGACTTTTCACCCTGAGATTCCCCGACCCCTCGATTACCCCTTCCATGGAAAAAGGCCCGTTTTCCAAATAAGGAAGGGAACCCAGGTCTGCCTGGAGCGATCCCACCCTGATCCCCCATCCGTCCTCATCCGAGACCAGCCGGAACCGTGTTGAACCCCAGGGGCCGTTGAATCGGACAACAAAACCATTTTTTCCCGTTAAAAAAGCCGTAAAATCGGGGGAAACAAGGGCGCGCCCGAGGATCTGCCGGCTCCCTCCCGAATCGAGGGAGACCTCGGACAACCTAACGGAGAGAGGCAGAACCGGGTATGCTTCCTTGACACTCAGCATATCGTTTGATGATTCTGACAACCATTGGTTGACCATCCCCGTCAGGTTCTCCCGGGGGTAGTTGAGCACCGTGAACACGAGGGTGAAAAAAAGGAAAAACAGGATGTACCCGGCAATGCGCAAGGAGGTTTTTCGGGTCATCTGGTCTCCAGGGCGGTAACCAGCACAGTGGCGTCCAGGAGCTTCGGGTCGTCAAACCGGGTTTTTACACGCAGCCGCGCAGTCCTGGCCATGAGGTTGCTTTCCTCCACCGTCGTTAAAAAATCCGCCAGCTCCGCCAGGTTCATTTTTTCGATTTTAATCTCCACGCTGGCTTCCACCATTCCGGAATCCAGGTCGGTGTTAAACGGTTTCATGCTCGCAATCCTGTCGGCGAACCCCAGTTTCCGGGCCTCGCTTTCCATGGCTGCCAGTAAAGAGGTATCAGACTTCCTTTCGGACAGAGCCTTTTCCAGATTTTTCAGGGATGATTCCGTGTCCCGGTATTGGGCTGCGAGCAATCTGAACTGCTCCAGGTTGTCACGCTGCCGGGTTACCATGCTCCGGTAACGGCGTTGGCCAGAGACCAGAGGACTCACGATCAGCCCGTAAAGGAGGGTACCGCTGATAAAGAGGACGGCACCGAATATCAGGACCCTCTCCCGGGGGGAGAGCCGGCGCAGAAGGTCGGTCATTTCAGCGGACCTCCATCTGAAGCCTGAAGGTGATCTTGTTCATGTCGGCGCCAACCCTGGCGTTCTGCACCTGAACATCCACGAAAGTAGGATCCGCCTCCAGGGCACTCTTTATTTTGTCAACGGAGTCGAAGGAGGAAACGGTGCCCTCCAGTCTCAGTTTTTTTGAATCATAGGAGAGTTCATCGATCTTGAGGAGGACCTGTTCCGGAACGGCCGCACTGAGCCTTGTCAGCACCGTCAGGGCCCCCACTCCATCGAAGCCGGACATGTCCGCTGCCCTTTTTCGCAGCTGCTCCAGCTTGTTGCCGGTCTCAGCCACCTCCTGTCCCGGGATGAAACGGGCATCGGGGAAAAGTTCCCGGAATTCCGATTCAAGCTTTGTTGAATACCGGTCGAACTCGGCTTTCGCCCCCGTCATCCCAACCAGTAGGTTCCCGATAAAAAGGAGAAGAACCAGAAGACCCAGTGCCCCTGTTCTCAAAGCAGGTCTTTTCAGGGTTGCATACGGCGTCACCTCGGAGAAAGGGCCTTGCCTGAAATCGAAGGGAAAAGAGTCCCTGCTCCCCAGACTACGAAGGGCAGCCCCAACGGCACCGGCATAAACAGCAGTATCCGGGGCCAACGGGGGGACACTGCCGGGCCGGGCAGGGTTGTCCAGATCGAGAAAGGAAACGTTCCCCAGTTCCGGGGATTTTCTCAGGGCCGAAGCGGTAACCTCGGGGCACGCAGCGACGATACCGTTCCCCTCCCGGCCTGCTTCCAGGGTCATTTCGGCCAAGGAGGTACCCATGTCGCCCTCCTGATCCCCGGAAACGGGCAGGCGCCGGACAGATTCCAGAAAGGAAGACCTGATCCCGAGAACCAGCGCCTCTTCCCCGGAGCAGGACAAAGCGGCCCCATCACGGATGCCTGCCGCGCGGGAGAAACCGGCAAGGCTCACTGAAAGGGGCTGGATCCCCCTCAATCTGCCCCCTCCCCCGAACATCTCAAGAACACGGGCGACAGTCTGTTTCGAACAGGCGAAGGCGATGCCGACGATCCCTTTTTGGACGGGACTACCCGGAAGGAAATCGGCCACAACCGTCTCGGAGGAAACCGGGATCTCCCCTTCCAGTTCCGACACCAGTATCTGCATGATCCTGCTGCGGGATCGAAACGGGAAATCCAGAGTTTTTCGATAGGTCAGGGAATCGGTGAGACCGACAACCGAACCGTCCACGTCATATCCCGCTTCCCGCGCTTTTTCAAGGGCCTCGGACCATGAGGCAAATGGCTCCGCGGCACCTGGTGGATAGGTATCCACCCTGGAAAGACCGATGGTCCGTATTGAGGCAATAAGCTCCACAACCCGGACGGTTCCATCTGCCTCCAGAGCAACTCCCGTCGCTTTACGTTCAAGCATGGAACTTCCAGCGGCCTCCTTTTTTCCCGGTAACGGGTGACCGGTGATTAGTGATTGGGTTTAACTAATCACTAATTACGGATCTCACCCCGCAACTTCAAACTGCATACGTCAAACAATTATTCCCAATTCTCAATTGATGTAGCCTATCAAAACCCCCTGTAGTATACAAGGTCGACCCCTTTTCCCTGCCTTTTGAAAACCCCGTAGGCCCGGCTGGACGCCGAAGACGTCTCTCCTGTGATCGTTGCGGAAAAATGGTCGCTGGCGACGTCGATAAGAAACGCCAGTTCATTGCTGTAGAACTCATCGCCCGGGAAACCCGGAACATCCTTAACCTGAGTTGGGTTGTCAAAAGGTTCACTTGCCCTGGTTTCGATGATCTCCTCAGCCAGCCTCTCGTCTATCTCGGGACTCAGAGCCATAATGACCTCGAGGGGAGCGGTGTTGATGTTGACCCGACGATACTTGTCACCGCCCTTTTTCTCCCCGTGGACCGTCAGAAACTTTTCCAGAGGGGGGACATCCTCCTCCCCAGATCGAAGCAGGACGGGGCCGATACCTTTGACCAGGGAAAGGTCCTCCATTGACGGAGGTTTCGCGTTGGCGCAGTCGTATGGGGACGCCAGAGAGGAGTAATAAGGGTCTTCCGCCCCGGACCCTGTGACCGATCCGTCGAAATCCATCCAGTCGATGAGACTGTCGACGATCTCAACGGTCCGGGATTGGGGGAGCCCGAGGGTTTCCAGGAGCTCCTCGAGGCGCAGGGCGGCGGCATCGGTATCCTCATCGGTCTCCCCATCCTCATTCACGAGATCGAGGACGTTGAATTTTCCTTCCTCGTCCGCCACACTTCCGATAGCCCATCCGACATCGGCAATGGGAATGGCGCCCATCCTGTTGGCCAGGGCCCAGTCATCTTCATAGGAGTCCACCTTGGTGTCGTCCTCGGCAAGGGCTTCCCGGACAAGGGCCAGTCCGGATCTCGCGAGGTAAAAAGCCCGTGTTTCCTGAGCCGCACTTATCGCAATCTCCTCCGCCAGATCGACCCCGGCTTTTGTATTGAGAACCGTCACCGAAAGAAGGAATACAGCCATGATCACCAGGATCAGAGCCACCCCTTTCTCCCCCCGGCCGGCAAAACCCATCGGTCCGGGATGCTCACATGGGGAGATAGGCGAGAACGACATATTCCTCCTCACGGCTTCCCTCCATCCATCGGATCGTCAACCGCACTTCCTTGAGCCCTTCGTACTCGGTATCGGAAACGACCCTCTCCCACGAGTAAAACCCTTTCTCCTGCTGCCCCTCCTCCGAAACCAGTTCCTCGGAACCTTCCGCGAAGAGTTCTTCCATCCTGCTCTCGGCCAAGCGGACCGCACCAAGCAGTTTTCCCGTGTGAAGGGTACGTGCGGCGTTCAGGCCGTCCGTCTGGAGAAGGACGAGAAACGTAAACGCCAGTACCGAAAGAGCCGCAAGGATTTCCAGGAGGGTAAACCCGCCGCAAGGGGAATTTTTCCGATTGGTCATCGCGGTTTTCTCACTCGGGACCCGGATCCACAGATCCTTCCAAAATCCGGACCCTGCCGCTGGCAAGGGAAGGTGACACAGTGACCTCCCGGCCCCGCAGGTCCCGAAGATGGATAGCGGAAGGTTCCGTAAAGCCGCGGGGAGAAATACCGATCCATCCGGTGCCATCCCTGGTCTTGCCACCGGTGAATGTGACAATGTCGGTGATATCCGTATCTCCGGTATCGAAGGACCGCACAGTGTCATCCTCAATAAAGGTCCCTTCCGGGCCGAAGTAGGTAACTTGAACCCGGTTCGTCTCCACATCCACTTCGATACGATAATACCGCCTCAGGGTGATCGCCCGGGTTCGCGCTAACTGGCAGGTCATGGCCACCTTCCTGGCGGCCTTCTGGATTTTCGCGCCGGTCATGTCAGGGAGGCGGGGAAGGGCCAAACCAACGAAGATCCCGATGATCGCCACAACGATCACGATCTCCAGAAGGGTGAACCCCGAATCCGCCGGGGACCCGGGCCTGGGGTCCCGTGTCGTTCTCCGCTGATCCAGCTTCACTCTCAACCGGTTCCGTCTGCTAATTGGAAATGTCTGCCCTGGTCTTTTCGCCCCAGACTATTCCAGGTTCCAGGATTCGACATCAGCCTCCCGGCCTTCTCCGCCCTCAACCCTGTCGGCCCCGTAGGAAATTATATCAACATCGCCATGGACGCCGGGGGAGATAAAAATAAAATCGTTACCCCATGGATCCATGGGGACTTTCCCCTTTTCCAGATAACCACCTTCTCTCCAGCGGCCGGGGACAGGATCGATATTTGTTTCCCTGACGAGAGCCTCTAACCCCTGATCCGTGGTCGGATAAAAACCGTTATCGAGAAAATAGGTTTTCAGGGCCGTCTCCAGATTGGCGATGGTTATCTCGGCCTTGAGCCGCCTGGCCTTCTCAGGTTCTCCCATGAAACGGGGGACCACGATAAAAGCCAGTGTGGCAAGGATAGCCATAACCACCATGAGCTCGATGAGCGTGAAACCCTTTCTATCCTTTATTCCCTGCCATGCTATCTGCATTCTCACGCCCACTCCTTTCGGTAAAAAAATTTCAGATTTCAGATTTCAGATTTCAATGGAATTTCAAGTTGAGTGTTAAGTGTTCAGCGTTGAGCGTTAAAGGACTTACCAACCCTCAACCTTTAACTTTCAACTGTTTTTCCCCTCTGGACACTGGACTCTTTTTTACCCGCTCCTCACCAGCTGATTCAGTTCGAAGATGGGGAGCAGGATGGATACCACCACGAACAGGACCGCCGCCGCCATGACGATAATAAGCACAGGTTCCAGGACTGCCGTCATGGCCTGAATCGTTCTTCCCACTTCCTCTTCATAGGCGTCGGCGATCCCTGTCAGCATTCCCGGGAGCTCACCGCTCTGTTCTCCCACCGCAACCACTCGGGGGAGGAGAGGCGGGAACACGCCGCTGGCCCGGAAGGAATCGGCGAGGGATCCCCCCCTGGAAACGGAGATCCCGGCATCCTTGACTGCGGTGGACAGGACCCGGTTTCCGAGGATATCGCCGACAACATCCAGAGCTCTCATGAGCGGGACTCCGCTCGCCAGCAGGGTACCGAGGATATGGGATAGACGGACCGTGGCCACTTTCAGGGCCAGGCCGCCGAAAAAGGGGATTTTCAATCTCCAGGCATCCACCACAGCCCCGAACCTGCTGCTTCGCGAGAGGAATCGGTACGCCACAAAAAGACCACCGGCGAAAAGAATCATGAAAACCCAGTAGCCGGAGAGGGTGCCGCTGATGAACAGAAGCACTCTCGTCGGGAGGGGAAGGGCCCTCCCGAAATCGGAGAAAATGCCCACCACTTGAGGGACCACGTAGGCAAAGAGAAACAGTAGGAGCCCGGTCCCCATGAGGGTCATCACAGCGGGGTAGACCAGTGCGGCCACGATGCGTCCCCTTATCCGCACCTCTTTTTCCAGGGTCCCAGCCAGTCTCTCCATGACCTCCTCGAGGAAACCGCCCGCCTCCCCCGCCCGGCACATCTGGGTATACATGGCCGGAAAGACAGCCGGGTATTCGGCCAAGGCTTCGTGGAAGGAGGCCCCTTCGTTAACCAGGTTCCTGACACCGGACAGGGTTTGGCGGACCGCCGGTTTTTCCATCTGTTCCACCAGGGCCTCCAGAGCCTGGACAAGCGGCAACCCGGCCCTCAGGAGGGTGGAAAGCTGCCGGGTCATGGACGCAAGATCCGATCTGGTAAAACGAGCAAGCAGGGTAAATGAGTATTGCGACGGTTTTTGGGCGGCTACTGCCGCGGAGGAAAGTTCAACGATAAAAAAGCCTTCCGTTTTCAGCCTTTCCCTGGCTGACTGCATGGTGAGGGCTTCCAGAAACCCCGTTTTTTTACGCCCCTTGTTATCCAGCGCTGTGTATTCAAAGAGCGGCATTTCCGTTCTCTTCCCTGGTGACCCGGAGGACCTCCTCGATTGTCGTAATCCCTTCCCGGATCTTGATGGCCCCATCTTCCCTCAAGGTCCTCATCCCTTGGCCCAGGGCGATCCTCTTAACCGTCTGGCTGTCCGGGTTCCTGAGGATAGCGGCCCGGACACCATCCGACACGTGGAGCAGTTCATAGATGCCCGTTCTGCCGAGATAGCCCGTGCCGATGCACTGGGGGCACCCCGCGCCTCTCCACAGGCCTTCGGGCGAGATCTCCCTCCATTCCAGGCCCATCTCCTCGATCTCCTCCTGCAGAGGCTGGTATTGTTCCTTGCAGTGGGGACAGATCCCGCGGACAAGGCGTTGGGCCAGAATGGATGTCACAGAGGAAGCCACGAGAAACGGCTCCACTCCCATGTCAATCAGCCGGGTGACGGCACCGGCGGCATCGTTGGTGTGAAGGGTCGAAAAAACGAGGTGTCCCGTCAAGGAGGCCTGGATCGCGATCTGTGCTGTTTCGAGATCTCTCACCTCACCGACCATGATGACGTTCGGATCCTGCCGCAGGATGGACCGGAGACCGTTAGCGAAGGTTAGGTTTATCTTCGGGCTGACCTGGATCTGGCTGATTCCGTTGAGTTGGTATTCGACCGGATCTTCCACCGTGATGATGTTTTTATCGGCCGAGTTGATGCGAGTGAGGGCAGCGTAAAGGGTGGTGGTCTTTCCGCTTCCCGTGGGCCCCGTGACCAGGGTGATCCCATGGCTCAGAGCCGTGATCTTTTCCATGGCCAGGAGATGGTCCTTCCCCATGCCGATCTCCTCCAGACCAAGGAGAACCTGGCTTCGGTCAAGCAGCCTGAGGACAGCCCGCTCCCCGAAACTGGTTGGGACCGTGGAGACACGGATATCGATATCTTTTCCCGCGATTTTGATCCTGATCCTGCCGTCCTGGGGAAGCCGCTTTTCGGCGATATCCAGACTGGCCATAACTTTCACCCTGGAAAGGATGGGGGAATGGTGTTTTTTGGAAAGGCTGTGTACGTTGTGAAGAACCCCGTCCACCCGGTATCTAATGGAAAGATCGCCCTCGAACGGCTCGATATGGATATCGCTGGCCCTGTCTTTGACCGCTTCGTAAAGGACCGAGTTGACGAAGTTGATGATGGGTGCCTCGTCGGAGGCGTCCAGGAGATCCTGGGGTTCGTCGAGATCGGCGGCACGGATTGTCAGGTCACCGTTTTCCAGGTTTTCTATGGCCTCCCCGGCGGATTCGGACGATCTTTCGTAGGTCCTGTTGATGGCCTCCGATATGTTTTTTTTCGAACTGAGAACGGGCTGGACGGACTGGGCGAAAAAGGTGGAAACGTTTTCCAGGACTTCTTCGTTGAGGCGATGGACGGCCACGCGGAGGACACCGTCCGCAGGGTCTCTGAACGGGAACAGGGTGTGTTTCCTTGCGAACTGAATGGGAAGGGAGCTGCCCTCCTCGAAAACGGACGGGCCCGAGGGCAGTTCCGGAAGGAACTCGACTCCTGTGATGTCGCTCAGCAGATGGAGGAACTCATTCTCGTCCATGTATCCACCCTGGATAACGGCCTCGCCGATATCCACTCTCCGGCGGCGGGCGGAGTGGACCGCCTCCACGAGCTGCTGGGGACTCAGCCAGTCCCCATCAGAAAGAGCTTTCTGAACGCGCTCATCGAGACCCGGGTATGTCATGGCCCCTCTTCCCGGACGCCTTCTCCATCGGATTCTTCCTCTTGTACGCCAAGGTTCATCCTTCCCCTGATTTCCCCCGGGAGGTCCCCGATAGAATCCATGCGCTGCCGGCCGATCTCCTGAAGCTGTTCGGAACTGGAAATGATGTGCGGAGTCATGAATATGAGGAGATTCCTTTTTTCAGAGGTCGTTGTCTCAGATCGGAATAGGGGTCCAAGGAGGGGAAAGCTGCCCAGAAGAGGAACCGCGCTCTTATTCTTGATCTTGTCGTCTCTGATCATCCCTCCGATCACAACGGTATGACCGTCCTTCACTACCACTGTCGTGTTTGCCTGCCTCTTAAGCGTTGTGGGCGCCAGTTCCTGAGTGCCCACCGCACTGGCCACCAGGGCCTCGAGCTTGCTGAAAATATCCATCTTCACAAACCGGTCGCTGTTGATCTGTGGTGTAAGACGGAGGGTCATGCCCACATCCCTGTAGTCGAAGGTATAGATCGGCTGGTTGTTGGCGTCGAACTTTTGGCTTGTCTGGAACGGAACTGTCTGCCCGACGATGATCTCAGCCTCGCGGTTGTCCGTGGTGACGATGGTCGGTGTGGAAAGAATGTTAATATCCGAGTCGGTTTTCAGGGCACGAATGAGAGCTCCGAGGCTGGGGAATTCCAGATCGCCAAAGGTGATGGTCTCCCCGATAGCCCCCACGACCAGGCCGCTGGGAAGAGCCGGAAAACTCACGGTCAATTGGTCGAATTCACCGTAACTGGTTCCTCCGAAAACCGCCGCGTCCCCATCCAGGTCGTCGGCGACGCGCCATTCAACGCCCAGTTCCATGGTTTTAGTGAAGGAGACCTCGGCGATGAGGACCTCGACGAGAACCTGCTCCCAGGGAATATCCAGTTTCTCGATAACGGCCGTCAGGGCCTTGAACTCCTCGGGGGTGGCGGTGATGACCAGAGCGTTGGTGGCCGCGTCGGCGATTATGGAGATCTCCGACTTCTGCTGGGCCGGGAGCCTCGGTTTGGGGACGGGCTGTCCGGAGGTCGTCTCATTCTGAGCGACGGACTCCTCCAGGGGAATCCCCGTCAGGACGCCAGCCAGTTCTTCGGCATCAGCGTTCTGCAGGTAGTATACGTTGACCTTCCCGGATCCCTGCGGAACGGAGACATCCAGTTTTTTCACCAGGTCCTCAATACGGTCCAGGGTCTGCACGTCTCCTATGGCGATAAGCGAATTGGTCCTTTCATCGGCGATAAGCTTCCCCTCTGACTTTGTCTCCATGGCCCCGGCCTGCCCCCGTGCGGGCCTCTGGGCCGCCGCGATACCGGCTTTCTTTTGAATAACCTGGCTGATCTTAGCAGCCAATTCCTGGACAGAAGCGTAGTGAACGGGAATGATACGCACTTCCTCGCGGGCGCCGGGTACATCCACCAT
>CBFDCL010000079.1:0-10118 GCA_965603295.1 uncultured bacterium
TGAGGTTTTGGAGAGAGTCCAAGAAGTGCTCCTCGAGGATGGGTGGACACACCTTCCTCAGGCTATCGAGAAAAGGTAGAAGCGAATGATCGCAAAGTGGAAAGACCTGACAACCAACGCCCTGACCCGGGAAGTCGAGGGGATCGTTTCGGGCGAGGCAGATCTGAAGTATGTGACCGGAGAGGTCGGCGTGGGATCAGGCTGGGCCAGCGCCCGGGAATCCCGTCTCGGCCAGGTGACCGTGGAGTTCGTTGACCGTGAAGAACGCAGCATGAGTTCTAATGAGGTCATCAACCGCATCAGGGCAGATCTGACGGGCATCACCGGGGCCGATATCAAGGTGGAAAAGGAGCGAATGGGGCCCCCGGTGGAGGCCCCGGTCGTGATCAAGATCAAGGGGGAGGACGTGGATGTTCTCTCGGAACTGGTCGCCAGGGTTAAGGAAGAGATCATCGATATCCCCGGGCTGGTTGATGTGGAAGACGACCTGTCGCGTGCCAAGCCGGAGATCTCCATCATTGTGGATCGCGAGATGGCCACCTTGCTGGGGCTCTCTACCATCGAGATATCCAATACGGTGAAAGCCGCTGTTAACGGCTGGAAGATAGGGGACTACCGTGAAGGGGAGGACGAATTCAGCATCATTGCACGTCTCCCGGAAAAGAACCGGAAGACCCTTTCCCAGGTGGAAAACCTTCTTATCCCCACCCGGACGGGGGACCCCGTTTCCCTTTCCACTGTGGCGAGCCTGGAGATTAAGACGGGCTTCGGGGCCATCAGGCACCTCGATCAAAAGAGGATTATTCGAGTCACGGGTTTTAACGCGGGACGCAGCAGCCTTGAGATTGTCGGGGACATCAGGGACCGCCTCACTGCGATGGAACTCCCACCTGGCTACTCCCTAACCTACGGCGGGGATTTCGAGGAACAGCAGAAATCCTCCGCGTTCCTGGGAAAAGCGTTCTCGGTGGCCATATTCCTCATCTTCGTCGTCCTTCTCGCCCAGTTCAACTCCTTTGGCCAGTCTCTCATCGTCATCTCTTCTGTGGTTCTTTCCCTAACCGGCGTGTTCCTCGGCCTGATGATCACGGGGATGCCCTTCGGGATCATCATGACCGGCATCGGCGTTATCTCCCTGGCGGGGGTTGTGGTGAACAACGCCATTGTTCTCATCGATTACGTCAACCTCCTGAGAAAAAACGGGATGGAACTCACCGAAGCCCTGGTCACCGCCGGCACCGTCCGGTTCCGGCCGGTGATGCTCACGGCCATCACGACCATCCTCGGGCTGACCCCCATGGCTTTGGGCCTCAGTTTCGATTTCAAGAACCTGAGCCTCCAGGTTGGGGGAGAATCTGCCCAATGGTGGGGCCCGATGGCCGTCGCGGTTATCTTCGGGCTGGCGCTGGCCACTTTGCTCACCCTTATAGTGGTTCCGGTTCTCTATTCCCTCACAGAGACTTTTTCCCTGCGTGGAGTTTTAAGAAGTGCATCCACTTTTCCCCGCCGAACTCCTCCCGATGTATCGAAATGACCCGTGCCGTGAGGACCCGGCTCCGGGTCTGATCTTTGTTATGGTTAACCCTCCCCGCGGGCTCTGGGGCAGCGACCAGATCAGTGGGGGTAAACAGTCCGAGTCCTGAGGAGAACTGACGTCCTGCTTTGAGCTTTAAGGGTATGAAAGTCAATGAAAATGCTCAAAGGTGAACCGTTGAGACTAACCCCGGATTTCGACGTCAAACCCCCCACTTTCAAACTGCCTTTTTCTGTTCCACATTGGCGGACAACGAGAATCTCCGGTTCTGTTGTACCCCACCGGTTTGTGTTAGTGTTGTACCGGGTTTAAGGTGAAAGGCAGGGTTTGATGGTTTAAACTGCGTCAGGGGTATGCTGCCGCGAAAAAGCCTTGCCTGGATTGGATTTAACCTTCAACTTCGGTGGTGAAATGGTTCCCGGCAACGGCTGGTCCCGATGGCTGGACAGGAAAAAAATCCGTTTCTTCCTGGTTCCGGTTCTGACCGCAGGACTGGTTTGCGCAGCTCTTTTTTCCGGAGCACTGGAAAAGCTGGAGAGGCTCACCCTTGATTTTCGGTTGAGGACCTTCTCTTCTGGTATCGCCGCTCCCGTGGCTTTCTGCGCCCTTGACCGGGATTCGATAAAAGAACTGGGTGAATGGCCCCTCCAGCGGGACCTGTATGCCCAGGCCATGGAACGGATCCTGGTGGATGGAGCCAGGATGATCCTTGTTGATATCGACTTTTCCTCCCGGTCCCCGGAACCGTATCTTGACACGAAGCTGGCGGAATTTATCGATTCCAGCAGTGGTATCGTCCTCGCTGTCCAGATGGAGGAGAAAAGGACTCCCGAGGGCGCCCTTATTACGAATCTCGCCCTGCCCATCCGTCCACTATTTGAAGCCGCGAGTGACCTCGGAAGTATCACTTTCGAGGTGGACGAAGACGGGGTCATCAGGGGGATGCCGGGATCTATCGATTTCATCGACGATCTTTTTCTCCCTTTGGGGATGGTGGGGGCCCGGGATCGGGACCCTTCCGTTCCCCTCACCCTTCCGGACGGGGCTCTCATCGCCTTGTCCAAAAGGAACCTGGGTTCCTATCCAAACATCTCTTTCGCACGGGTTTTAAGGGGGGAATTTCCTCCCGGAACGTTCCGGGACCGGTACGTATTTATCGGTTCCACTGCTACGGATCTTCATGATTTCTGGCTTACTCCCATTGGTATTATCCCGGGAATCTATATCCAGGCTGCGGTGCTGGAGACGGCCCTGAACCGCTCGTGGTCCGTACGTCAGCCGTCCTGGGCCGCCGCGGTCCTCCTCACGGTGTTCTCCCTCCTCATTGCTCCGCTGATGGGGCGGGGAGGCTGGAAAAGGGGAACCCTGGTTCTTCTGGGTTGCCTCGTTCTGATTGTTGTGGCCTCAGCGGTGTTTGCCCTGAAAGGCCTCATGATCCATTCCGTAGGGTTTATTGCGGTGGCCTTACTTCAGTTTCCCATTCTGGTGACCCTGTATGCACGCGAGACGGAGAAGAACCTTGCGCTGCAGAAGCTCAAAACGGGGACGATCCTGAAGTTCTCCGAGCTCAGGACCGCTGAGGAGGCAGGACAGGATTCACACATTGTACCCTTGGTCCTGTTACAACAGGTCATCGGGTTGGACAGAGTCCTTCTCTATCTATCGGAAGGGGAGGGGAGCAAAGGCTGGCAGGTTGAGACCGTAATCGGAGACGATGTCGGCGAAAAAGCCGGCAACCATGAAATTATTGAGGAGGTGGCGGCAAAGGGCACGGTTGTGCTTGAGGCAAGTGAGAGGAAAGATAAGTCGGTCGTCTATGTCCCCATGTCCACTTCTAAGAAAAACATGGGGGTCCTTTATGCGGAGGGCCCCGGCAAGGTCCTTGAGGACAACGACAACATCAGGCTTTTGCTCTCCCATGCCACACAGACAGCCTACTTTCTCGAGGTCCATGAACTGGATCGACAGGTTCGATCGCTTTACAACAACACCATCAAGGCTATTCTTAAGGCCCTTGGTTCAAAGGATATCTATACGAGCGCTCACTCAGAGCTGTCACAACAGTATGTGGAGAAGTTTGGCAGAAAATGTGGACTTAACGCGGTTATGATTGAGGCACTGCACATCGGCGCCCTGCTTCATGACATTGGGAAGATCGGGGTTCCGGATAGAATCCTCAATAAAGCGGGGAAACTGACTGAGGAAGAGTTCAAGATCATCAAAAAGCACCCTGACGAAGGGTTCGAGATCATCAAGGATCTTCCTTTACCGCATGATGTGAAGATGATCGTAAAACATCACCACGAATATTTTGACGGAAGCGGATATCCGGATGGATTAGAGGGAGATCATATCCCCATGCTGGTAAGGATCTTTTCCGTTCTCGATACCTACGAGGCGATGGTTGGTCAAAGGCCCTACAAAAGACCGATAGACCCCGAAAAAGCCAAAAATATCATCCTCGAAAGCGCCGGTACACAGTTTGATCCACAGATCGTGAAGATCTTTCTGTCAATTTTTTAACCCCGTCAGGCAACGCTTCTATTCATCACCAGAGGACAAAAAACGGGACTTCTCTGTGAAAATTTTTCAATTTTCCCATTTTCCATGCCACTGAAAATCACCATTATCACCAAAAAAAGGTGTTTTTTGATGGATTACAAAAATGTAACAAATGGTCTGTTTCTTGCATAATTTGTTTCAGCTGATGAATTCCGGATCCACCGGGCGGGAGAAACTGTGCCCGATTGTTCTGCAGAGCAGGAGGACAGGATCATGAAACGGTTCATGGAAAAAATTTTTCTGGCGGGGCTGGTAATAACCGTTGCGTTGATAGTGTCCGTTTGCGACCTCAGGGCGGAGGATCAGAACCTGGCCGCTTTCCACCCCGTAATTTCCAACCTGGAGGGAAATGTCAAGGTTCTTGGCCTGAAATACTCCGTGTGGGAACCGGCCACGGTGGGCACCCTCCTTCTGGCCGGGGACACGATCATGACTGGATGGAACAGCAGGGCTGAGATCAGTTTTCTCAGCGGGACGGTTCACCTGTATGAGAACTCGATCATGATCATCCCGTCTATCGGTGTTCAGGACCGCAAAAAAGACATTCAAGAGGTGTTTGTGGAAGAAGGGAACGCCCGGTTCGATATTAACCCTCTCGGAGTTCAAAGACATTTTGAATTTCGCACGAAGAACGTCCAGGGAGGTGTCAAGGGGACGGTTTTCACGGTCAGCTTTGTCGACAAAGGGACAAACATCAGCGTATCCGAGGGGACAGTCTGGATTTCAAATCCAGATCGGGAAGTGAAAACGGTAAGGGTGCTTGATACCGGTGATATAATTCGCGTGGAAACGCCGGAGGATTTTTTGAAGGTTCGGGGAGTCAATCCCGATTATGATATTGAGGATTACAGCTACAATGTCCCTCCGGGACAGGAAGAGAAGTCCTCCTTACCCGCTGATTACAACTCTAATCCCGACAATAATGGTGTCCGTTCACGGGGTGTCAAGGAGGTCAAGGAAGTCAATTAGAGGGAATAAGAAGAAGAATTTAAAATTGAGGTGGAAAAATCCGGTGGCGGAAGACCGATTTTTTCAAAAGGACTCTGGATTATTCCTTCACCATTCCCGCTCTTCCCGGAACGGTGACTCACTGTGTTTTCCGCACCTTTCCGCGGGAGCTGTGCCCTCCAGAAAAGCTTCCACGAGGCGGGAGGGGCAGTTCTGGCCTGCCAGGAGACCGGTTTCCGGGTCGATCTGGGCGAATTCGATCCCAGGCGGCGCCCGGAATTCCCCGGCGGGCATTCCTTCCAAAGCTTTGTCCATGAAGAGCTTCCAGATCGGCAAAGCTGCCCTGGCCCCCGTTTCGCCCGCGCCCAGGCTTTTCGGCATATCGTAGCCGACCCAGACACCGGTTGCGAGCCGGGGTGCGAAACCCAGGAACCAGGCGTCCTTGAAATCGTCCGTGGTCCCGGTTTTTCCGGCAAGGGGGCCCCGCAGGTGGGAGGCCGATCGGCCGGTTCCCCTTTCGATGACACCTTCGAGAAGGTTTGTGGCGACGAAAGCGACCTGCGGGGATGTGGCGTCTTCCAGGTGCAGGGAAGGCTCCCACAGGATCTGCCCCTGCCGATCGAGTACCCTGGTGATGTAGCGCGGTTTGACCAGAATGCCTCGGTTTCCAAGGGTGCCGTACGCGGCCACCATCTCCTGAAGACTGACGTCAAAAACGCCCAGGGTAAGTGTGGGGTAGGGTTTGAGTTTTGTGGTGATCCCCAGTTTCGAGGCCATTTTTATTACCGGCCCGTAGCCCACCTTGAGAAGAAGGTCCACGGAAGCCGCATTGAGGGATTTTTCGAGGGCCGTTCTCATAGTTACGGGGCCATAGTACTGCCCGGAATAGTTCACAGGGACGTATGGGGGCTGGCCTTTTAATGGGACCTCGAAGGCCGTGTCATCAAGGATCTCGGTGGGAGGATGTCCGGCGGCAATGGCAGCGGCGTAGAGGAACGGTTTAAAGGCGCTTCCGGGCTGACGTCTTGCCTGTGTGGCGCGATTATAGGGGGACAGGGAGAAATCCCTTCCGCCGATGAGAGCTCTGACCTCCCCGGTGGATGGGTCCAGGGCGAGGAGGGAAGCCTGGACCGGAGAATCGCCCTTCGGACCGGGGGGGTGCCTTCTCTCGTACCCTTCGAGGCCGCTATGAACAGCCTTGCGGGCGGCATCCTGAAGGTCGAGGTCGAGGGTGGTCTGGACGGTGATGCCGCCTCTGTAAACGAAGTTGGCCCCGAAACGTTCCTCGAGCTCCTTGCGGACGATCTCCGTAAAGTAGGGAGCGGGGTCCTCGGAAGGAAGGACAGGGGCGATGGAGAAGCCCGTCAGGACCGCCTTGTTGTACTCCTCGCGTGAGATGTACCCCTCATGAAAAAGTCTTCTCAGGACGACCTTCATGCGCCCCAGGGCCTGATCGGGGTTTCCTATGGGGGAGTACAAAGTGGGGGATTTCGGGATGCCGGCGATCATGGCGCACTCGGCCAGCGTCAATTCCTGGGAGCTCTTGCCGAAATATGTTCTGGCGGCCGCCTCTACCCCATAAGCCCCCTCGCCGAGGTAGATCTGGTTGAGATACAGGCTCAGGATCTCTTCCTTGGAATACCGGCGTTCGATATTGATGGCCAGGATTGCCTCGCGGATCTTGCGTTTGAGGGTTTTTTCGGGGGTCAGGAAAAGAACCCTTGACAACTGCTGGGTCAGGGTGCTGCCTCCTTCCACCACCCGCAGGGACCTGATGTCCTTCCAGAGTGCACGGAAGATCCCCTTGATATCGAGGCCGAAATGCCGGTAAAACCTGGAGTCTTCCACCGCAATGACGGCCTGGATCAGCATCTCGGGCATTTCCTGCAGGGGGACGGGGATGCGTCTTTCCAGGAAAAAAAACCTGAGAGGGCGGCCGTCGTGGGCAAGGAGGGCCGTCATGGAGGAGGGTTCAAAGGTCTGAAGATCCTCCACCTGGGGCAGGTCCTGGGTGATGGCCAGGAGAACGCCGATGAAGACCCCGATCAGGATGGAGCCGACCAAGGGAAGCATGAGCCATGATTTTAAGAACTTTTTCATAACTAAGATTCAAGATTCAAAATTCAAGATGATATCCAAGATCCAAGGAAAGAAATCCGCAACTTCAAGCCAGGAATGGAGAAGAGCAGTCTAAAGTGTATTTGATGTCATTGCGAGACCACCGTCATCCAGGTCGAAGCAATCTTATGGGATCGCTTCACATGAGGAACGGTTCGCGATGACAGCGCGTTCCCACAACCTCAAATTTTTCTCAATTCTCAATTCTCAATCCTCAATCCTCAATCTGTTTTTAACACTTCCCGCCACCCGTGCAAACCCGGCGCATGAAATTGACGTAAACCGGTATGGTAAACCTCCGGTCTGTTGTGTAAAATATCTCCCCGAAAAGGCGTCCATGTTAACGCCCTGTTCCCTTTGTTCGGACAGGGAGCCGGAGAGTATCCGGATTGACGGCTCGCGAGGTGAGGATGGAACGGAAAGAAGCTCTGGATCTTGTTTATGAGATGGTTCCGGATCAGAACCTGAGGAACCACATGCTGGCTACGGAAGCGGTAATGAAAACCCTGGCCGCCCGCTTCGGGGAGGACGCCGTGATATGGGGGCTTGCGGGGCTTGTTCATGACCTCGACTACGTTGCAACCGTCGAAGATTTTCCCAGGCATGGGTTCGTAAGTGCTGAAATCCTGAAGGGAAAGGGTGTCGATCAGGATATCCTGAACGCCATTGTGGCCCATGCGGGTCACCGGGAGAGGGTCACCCTCCTGGATAAGGCCCTTTACGCAGCGGATCCCGTGACGGGACTTGTGGTCGCCGCTGCCCTGATCCGGCCCGAGAAAAAACTGGAGCTGGTGAAGTTGAAGAGCCTCAAAAAAAGGTTCAAGGAAAAGCAGTTCGCCAGAGGAGCCAATCGCGAGCAGATCATGTCGTGCGAGGAGATAGGGATTCCCCTTGATGATTTTCTGGAGCTCAGCCTCGAAGCCATGAAAGGCATCGCGGATGATCTCGGACTGTGAATTATTCATCCAGGGGTAAGGTTGCACCGTTTATGAATGCAGGAAGTAAGGCAGCCGATCGATCGGTATCTGAAATGTTTAATATCCATGTAAAACATTTAGTTACCAATATCATCTTAGAAACAACATTAAGCGTTTTTCCAGGAAAATCTGGTACCATTAAGAAGAAATTCTGAACTTCTTATAGATTCTGACTAACCGATTCTTTAACCTGATTCCCGGAGTGTCACTATGGCCAAGATCAAACCTTTGAAACAAAGCAGGATATTTTCCTCCCTGACCGACCGGGAACTGGCCCTTTTTTCAAGGACGGTCAGCGAGGAGGACTATATCCAGGGAACGGTTCTAGTCGCCGAGAACATGAAAAGCGACCGCTTCTTCCTTGTGGAGAAGGGCCGGATTAGCGTGAGAACGGGTTCACGGGGTGGTTCGGAAGAGTTGATTCTCGGAGAAGGGGATACCTTCGGGGAATGGGCTCTGATCGCCCCCCCCCATCTCACCCAGGTGTCAGCCAGGGTGCTCGAAGCGGCTCAGGTCCTGGTTCTTGCCAGGGATGATTTCAACCGTTTCGCCGAGGAAGAGCCCGGCATCGCCCTGAAGATCATCCGTGGACTCCTGAGCAGCCTGTGGCCCTCCCTGCAGGATGTGGGAAAGAGCCTGAAGGAAAAACTGTAAAGATAGCCCAAAGGGCAAAGGCCAAAGGCCAAAGACCCAAGGCCAAAGACCAAAGAAGAACACGTTAAACGTTAAACGTGGTTTGACCCCTCAACTCTCAAACTCTCAAACTCTCAAACTTTCAAACTTTCAAACCCTCAAATTCGTAGTCTTTCAACCGCTTCCCTTGTACTGTAAACTCCCTCCATGCTCATTGCCTCAATAGACATCGGGACCAACACTGTCAGGTGCCTCATTTGTGAGGTCACCGACGGAATTCTTCGACCCCTGGATATCCACCGGGAGATCGTGAGGCTGGGGTCCGGGATCAGGGTGGAAGGCGGTACCAGGGAAGAGCCGGTGGAGAGGCTCCTTGAGGTCCTGGCCTCTTTCGGAAAGGAGATCAGGGAGAGTGGGTGCCGGAGGATGTGGGCTGTTGGAACCAGCGCCTTCCGGGAGGCCGGGGCAAAAGAAAACCTCTCCGAAAGGGCCGGAAACGCCCTGACGTTCCCCGTTGAGGTGATCTCCGGGGACGAGGAGGCCGAAATGACGGCGCGCGGGGTTCAGGCCGGTGTTGGACCCATTCCTGACGGAACGATCGTTGATATCGGTGGCGGCAGCACCGAGATCATCAGGGTTTCCGGTGGGTGTCCCGTCTGGTGGACCAGCCTTCCGGAGGGGGTTGTGTACCTGACCGAAGAGATCCTCAAAGATGACCCTCCAACTTCTTCCCAGGTGGACACATTGAGGGAGCGTTTTCGCTCCTTTCTCCCCCGGGGAAAAGAGGACGGTGGAAAGGAGACGGTGGGCACCGCGGGAACGCCCACGACGTTAGCGGCTATCGAATTGGGGATTGACGTCTATGATCCCGCTTTGGTAAATGGTCACGTCATTTCACGCGAGACCGTTGCCAGACTGCGCCGCGGCTTTCTCGAGGTGGATGCGGCTGCGAGGCTGCGGATGCCGGGGATGGAAAAGGGAAGGGAAGATGTTATCGTTGCCGGGATCCTGATGGCAGAGGAGATCATGGATCGTTGGGGATACGAAGGTTTGAAGGTCAGCGACTGGGGCCTTCTGGAGGGGATAGCCCTCGCGGCCGCGGAAGGGAAAGGGTACGAAGTCAGGTGAGAGGTTAAAGGAAAAAGGGTTTGAAGTTTGAGGTTTGAAGTTGAGGAAAAAACCTGAGGTGACTGGTGATTAGTAATTGGTGACTGGAAGAAACAAATCACGAATCACCAATCACAAATCACTGAGGTTTTTTTTGAACTTTGAAATCTGGAAATGAATTTTTATGAATATTAAAGCCGAAATAAAGCGCCAGATGGATATCATCGCCCGCGGGACGG
>CBFDCL010000080.1:0-9832 GCA_965603295.1 uncultured bacterium
GCCACCCGGCCCCGGGGACCCGGGGACCATGGGGGGCGGAGACTGAAGTTTGAGAGTTTGAAAGTTTGAGGTAGAAGGGAAACTGGGACGAGTGATGAGTATCCCAGTTTATCGTTTTACGTTTAATTTTTAACGTTTTGTGTGTAATGATTAACGCGTTTTTTCCTGGATCTTGGATCCTTTTGAAATGTGAAATTTTAAATTGAATCTTTACACGGGAGGGTAAGAAAATGAAAAGAGCTGCCGTAACAGCCATTTTCCTGCTTTTATCGGCCGTGGTCGCCATGCCGGTCTTTGCCGGTGAGATGAGCGGTGTCACCATGGAAGACACCCTCACTGCGGGAGGATCCGAGCTGTCCCTCGTCGGAATGGGGATCCGTAACAAGTTAGTGATCAAGGTTTACGTGGCAGGACTTTACATGGCCGAACAGGCCCTCGCCCCGGAAAAAATCGTGGATCTGGATCAGCCCAGGGCTATCCGCATGCATTTCCTTTATAAGAAAGTTGGTGCGGACAAACTCCGTAAAGCCTGGACCGAAGGGTTTGAAAAAAACACTCCGGGTGCCTCCCCGGACCTGAAAAAACGCATGGACGCTTTTGTGGCGTTGTTCACAATGGACGCTGAAAAGGGGGATGAGTACCTCTTCGCCTACACCCCAGGCACGGGAACAACCGTGACCTTTAAGGGCCGAGAAGCAGCCACCATCGAAGGTCCGGATTTTGCCAGTGCCCTGATGGCAATCTGGTTCGGGGACCATCCGGCCGACAAGGGGCTGAAGAAATCGGTTCTCAAGGGACTCGAGAACTGATTTTTCAGTTACTGAGGATAGTATTACAGGTAAAAAGGGAGACCGTTCTTTCCCTGACACTTTTTAATTTTTCCTTTCTACTTTTTTCAGGGGGAAATCATGAAAAAAACAGTTGGAATCCTCAGTGCAGCGATATTGGCCCTGGGTTTAACCGTCGGACCTGCTCTGGCTGCCGACAAGGTGGTCGTGGCATCCAAAATCGACACGGAAGGGGCCCTGCTGGGAAACATGATCATCCTGATGCTTGAGAAAAATGGCATCCCAACGGAAAACAAGACGGAATTCGGTCCAACCCCCATGGTGAGGAAGGCCATTGCAGCCGGACAGATCGACCTGTACCCGGAATACACCGGCAACGGCGCTTTCTTCTTCAGTCTGGCAGATGATCCCATCTGGAAGGATGCCGCAAAAGGTTTTAAGAAAGTCAGCCAACTGGACTTGGAAAAAAACAGCATCGTATGGCTGACCCCGGCCCCCGCCAACAACACCTGGGCCATCGCAGGTCGGAAAGACTTCACAAAAAAACACGGCATCAGAACATTGGAGGATTTTGCCAGGTTCGTCAGGGAAGGTGGAAAAGTCAAGCTGGCCGGATCTGAGGAGTTCGTCAACAGCGCGGCGGCACTCCCTGCTTTTCAAAAAGCGTACGGCTTCTCCCTCCGGAAGGATCAACTTCTAACCCTATCCGGCGGGAATACAGCCCAGACGGAAAAAGCGGCGGCCCAGGGGGTCAATGGCGTAAATTTCGCAATGGCTTATGGAACCGACGGCCAACTGGCTGCCCTCGGTCTGGTGGTCCTTGGGGACACCAGGGGGGTTCAACCGGTCTACGAACCGGCTCCCATCGTACGCAAGGAAATCCTGGACCGATACCCCGGGATCGCAACCGCCTTGAAACCCCTCTTCGAGTCCCTTGATCTCGGAACCCTCCAGATGTTGAACGCAAGGATCCAGGTCGAGGGGGTTGACCCTAAACAGGTCGCCGAAGGCTACCTGAAAGAGAAGAGATTCATAAAATAAGGGAAAAGGTTTAAGGGGAAGGGGAAAAGGGAAAACAATTGACCCAGACCTAGTCCTGGACCTGGTTCGACAATAGTTCTGTGACCAAGGTGGATCTTTTTGCCTTTCACCTGGTACAAGGTCCAGGTTTCGGTTCTCGGCCAAGATCCACGATACGTTAATTCCCCTTTCCCCTTTCAACTTTCCCCTTTCCACTGAACCTCAATGTCCCGCTATCTTTCCATCGACAAGGTCTCCCTGGCGGCATCCGTATGCGGCCTGACCTCGATCCTGCTGACCGGGTTCGTCATATTCCGCCCCAACAGGCTGCTGGGAGGGGATCCTCTCCTGATTTGGAAGGATGCCGGGGGAGGCGCGATGGCGGTCCTGCTGGCCTGGATGGTACTCGTCGTCGTTTCCGTATTCCGAATGCCGCATCGGCTCAAAGATATTCTCCCCGGGCCGTTGGCCGCCATTCTTTTTCCCCTTTGCCTCCTGGTGGCCGCACGCCAGGCGGATTTCGCCTTTTTCCACACCGGGCCCATCGCGAGGGTTTCCCTTGGTCCGGCCTTCTGGATCTCCCTATTTGCCCTGTCTGCTCTCGTTTCGGAGGCCTGGCGGCATTCCCGGTTGTCGCGCAACCTGACTGCTACCGCCGCGATAATCTCCATCAGCAGCGTTCTATGGTTCTCGATAGGAGGAAAACTGAACCACCTGTCCCTGATGCGTGAATTCCTTAACCGTCCCGACAGGTTCCTCGCCGAGCTTCAAACCCACCTTTTCCTTGTTGCCGCGGCGGTATCCCTGGCCGTTACCATCGGCGTTCCATTCGGGATTTTGGCCTATCGCCGGGAAAGGTTGAAGGGACCGGTTTTTTTCGCCCTTAATTCCCTTCAGACAATCCCCAGCCTGGCCCTTTTCGGGATCCTCATCCCCGTCCTTGCCGTTCTGACAACACGATTCCCCTTCCTGGAAAAAGCGGGTGTCCAGGCGATCGGCACCGTACCAGCTCTTATCGCCCTCACGGTTTACAGCCTTCTACCTGTTGCAAGGAACACCTATGCCGGTTTTAAAACCGTGGATCCCGGAGTCGTCGATGCAGGGAGGGGGATGGGGATGACCGGCGGACAACTTCTCCTCAGGGTGGAATTACCCATCGCCTCCCCCATTATCTTCTCCGGTGTCCGCATCGCCCTTGTCCAGGCTGTCGGCCTTACAGCGGTAGCCGCGCTCATCGGCGCTGGCGGGCTTGGTGTGTTCATCTTCCAGGGGTTGGGGCAAGCCGCGACGGACCTTATCCTCCTTGGTGCCATTCCGACCATATTGATCGCTGTTATCGCCGATGGACTGTCTGGCGGTCTATCGGTGCTTGTTAAACCTGCGGGGCTCAAATGATCACCCTGACTGAGGTCGTGAAAATCTATCCCGACGGCACTACCGCGGTGAAAGATCTTTCCTTTAAGGTGGACGACGGGGAGTTCTGTGTACTGATCGGGCCCTCAGGATGCGGTAAATCCACGACCCTGAGGATGATTAACCGGCTCACCCCCCTGACTTCCGGCCAGATATTCATCGACGGGGAAGAAATTTCCGGCTACCGTCCGGAGATCCTGCGCCGCCGCATCGGTTACAGCATCCAGACCGTCGGCCTTTTCCCCCACATGACCGTGGCCCAGAACATCGCCACCGTTCCCAGGCTGCTCAAGTGGGAGAACGGACGGACGGAAAAAAGATTGGACGATCTCCTGGAACTGCTAAACCTGGACCCTGGAATCTACCGCCAAAAGTATCCTCGCCAGCTTTCAGGGGGGGAGGCCCAGAGGGTCGGAGTCGCCAGGGCCCTGGCAGCGGATCCGGAGATACTCCTCATGGATGAACCGTTCGGGGCTATCGATCCCATAACCCGCCAGACCCTTCAGACGGAATTTGCGCGCATCCAGAGGGAGTTGAAAAAAACCATCGTATTCGTCACCCATGACATCGATGAGGCAATCCGCCTCGCTTCCCGTATCGTCATCCTCAGGGATGGCCGGCTGGTACAGCATGATACTCCCGAGAACATCATGACGAAACCGGCTGACCGTTTCGTCTCCGATTTCATCGGCACAGATCGTGCTTTAAAACGACTGTCCCGCCTGAAGGTTACGAATCATTTGAAAAACGCCCTCTCCATTAAGGATACCGCTCTGGTCAGAGATGCGCTCCCCCTGACAGACCGGCACGGATATGTATGGGTTGTCGACAGGGAGAACCGGGTCCAGGGATGGCTGAGCCACTGTGCGGCCTCTTCCCCGGGCGAAACTGTGGCACAGTCCATGAACCGGATTGACTTCCGATCCTGTAGCGTCATGACCGACTCAACGCTGATTGAGGCCCTTTCCCGGATGATCCAGCAGGGCAACCGCAGCGCGCCGGTAGTGGATTCCAGGGGCACTTTGCTGGGTGAGATCAGACTGTCGGATATTCTGGAGGCTTGAAAGGAAAATTTCAAAATTCAGATTTCAGATTTTAAAAAAACGAGTCGTTAGGAATAGCGCTGTGCATCTGAAATTTGGAATTTGAAATATGAAATTGATACCATGACATACCCCCGCCAACGACAGATCGTTATCCTTTTATCCCTTATCGGGGTATTCCTTTGCCTCACATTCTTTGCCGATCTCTGGCTTTACGGGATGTCCCGGATGTTCCCAACCCTCCAGACTGTGGTCTACCCTCTGGCGCCGTTCCCTCAACTGGCCAGGGAACACATCGTCCTCGTGTTCGTCAGCAGCGCCCTCGCTACCCTCCTGGGTATGGCAGCGGGGATCGCGGTTACCCGCCCATGGGGCCGTGATTTTCTGCCCTCCGTCAGCGCTCTGGCCTCCATGGGGCAAACCTTCCCACCGGTGGCTGTCCTTGCCATCGCGGTTCCTGTGGTGGGGTTCGGGTTCAAACCCACAGTGATTGCCCTGTTTCTCTATGGTCTTCTACCCATTCTACGTAATACCATCGCAGGTATCGAAGCCGTATCCCCGGATGTCATGGAAGCTTCCCGGGGAATGGGGATGAAACCCGGCCAAGTGCTGTTCCGAATCGAGATTCCCCTGGCCGCACCGGTTATCATGGCCGGTATCAGGGTCTCAACCGTGATCAATATCGGTACCGCCGCCCTCGGTGCAACCATAGGAGCCGGGGGGCTTGGCAAGCCGATCATCGCCGGACTCATCGGTGAAAACCCGGCCTTTATCCTTGAGGGAGCGATTCTGGTAGGGATCCTGGCGATCATCGTTGACACAACGCTGGGTATGGCTGTAAGGGATAATCTGGAACTGACCCCATAAACGGGAGATACTTAGGATGGCTTTGAAAGAATCGGGAAAAAGGCAGACGGAACTGTGCTGCGACGTGAAACGGATTATCGAAAGAACAGGGGAAAGCGGGGCGAACAACCTCCAATGGCTCCAGGAACACATGCACCCCTATTTTTTCATTACCATGAAAGAGGAACCGGAAGCCGTCAGTCTACTGGTTTCACAGCTTCAATTCCTCGCGGAAAACCGGCGGCTCATACTCGCTGACCGGGAAAAATCACATATCCTTGCATGCCTGAACCATCCCGGCTCCCTTTACGAGACCCTGCGCACCCTCCCGGAAAAGGATATTTCCTACGCGGAAATCGTGCAGTCCGATACGGCCCCGGAGGGGTTTCCGGGGGAAATCGAGATTCAGAGATACGAGTTCGACCGGAAACAGCATTCCGAAGTGGCCCAAACGGACAAGGCCTCTCTTCCGGCAGGGATCGTTCGGGAAATCCGAACCATCCTGAAGGATCTATACCCGACCTACGATCTTAACCTCCTGGGACGCCACATGAGGCTTCTCTGGTTGAACAACCCCAGTTACGTCCGGATTTCCCCTCCTGCCAGGATCGCCCAGGCCCTCTGGTTATTTCACATGGGAAACCACCATGGGGGTATCTACGTGGATGTCGAGAAAATCCGTGAACCAGGCTATTCCGGCGGCTACAAGGTCCTTTTTGCCGCAGCAAACCCCCCTGAGGAAGGTTTTCTGGGGCAGACAATGGAAGCGTTCAAACGCCTCGACATCGGAATACAGAGAACCTACTGCCTGATCATCAGCAACGGCGTCATCCCCTATTTCCTCGGGACCTTCTACACCCGGGAAAGGGGTACAGCCTCCGTGCCAAAGGAAACCATCCCGCTGACGAAGCTTCGCAGGGAGTTGTACAATACGCAGATCCTCTCCTCCACATCCAGGTCCTACCTGGATTTTGTCAGGGAGGGGGTCATGGAAGGGGAGGATGCGTCCCTGGTCAACGCCTTCATCGCCTTTTGCCATTCCAATCTGGCCCACTATCAGCCTGAGATCTATGAACTCGAGGCAGTGCAGCGTGCCTTCCACACGCATCCGGGGATGGCGATGCAGCTGGTCAAGCTCTTCAGGATCCGTTTCGATCCCGACCTGAAAAATCGCGAAAAACTTTTCAGGGAAACTCTCAGTGAAACCGAATCCGCTATCGAAGGGTACAATACGGGGCACCGGTTTCTGGATGACTTCAGGAGAACGATCTTCCGGTGCTGCCTGGGGTTTATCCGTCACACGCTCAAAACCAACTTTTTCGTTCCCGGTAAGCAGGCCCTTGCCTTCAGACTGGACCCTTCCTACATGTCTGATCTGCCCCCCGAATTCACCTCGGATCTGCCGGAAAAACGGCCTTTCCGCATAACCTTCTTCTTCGGGCGCTATGGTGTGGGCTACCACATCGGTTTTTCCGATATCGCCAGGGGCGGGTGGAGAACTATCCTCACTTCCAACCGGGACGATTACGTCACCACCGCGGATAACCTGTTCAAGGAGGTCTACGTTCTTGCCCACACACAACACCTTAAAAACAAGGATATCTATGAGGGTGGATCCAAGATGGCGATCGTCGCGGACGTGCGGGAGATCAATGATCCGGAGCTGATCCGGCAGCGGATGTACAAGCTCCAGTACGGCATCATCAACGCCTTCCTTGACATCTTCATCACTGAAGGCGGCCGGGCCAAAGCGTCCCGGGTGCTGGACTATTATCAGCAGGACGAACCCATTGAATTGGGTCCGGACGAGAACATGCACGATGCCATGATTGAAACCATCGCACATCTGTCGGAACAGCGCGGCTATATTCTGGGACAGGGAATCATCTCCGGTAAAAAGTTCGGGATCAACCACAAGGAGTACGGCGTCACTTCCACCGGGGTCGTTAAATTCGCCGAAAGGACCCTGAGGGAGCTGGGGATCGATGTCGGGAAAGACCCCTGGTCCATAAACTTCACCGGTGGAACCAATGGGGACGTGGCGGGCAACGCCATACGGATCCTGCTGGAACGGTATCCCAACGTGAAGATCCGGCTCATTCTGGATGGAACCGGTGCCCTCTGTGATCCCGGCGGGGCCAACCACGCCGAACTCAAACGAATCCTTTTCAAGGGAGATATCGACGCCTTTGATCCCTCCAAGCTCGGAGAAGGGGGATTTTTTCTCTACCGAAGCCGCAGGAAAATGGACGGTCTCAAGGAAAAGTACCTGAGGGTCAGGAAAACGGGTTCCCGCCTGGTGAAAAACTGGGTCAGCGTGGACGAATTCCATCGGGAATACGACAACCTGATCTTCACAGTTCCCGCCGACCTTTTCATGCCGGCCGGGGGGCGTCCGGAAACGGTTCACGACAAGAACTGGGCACGGTTTCTCCGCAAGGAAGCAGGGCCTTCTGTCCGAGCCATAGTGGAAGGGGCCAACTCGTTCCTCACTCCCGGTGCCAGGGAATCGCTTCAGAAATCAGGCATCATTATCATGAGGGATGCCTCTGCCAACAAGTGCGGTGTCATTTCCTCCTCTTACGAGGTCATCGCCAACCTGCTCATGAAAAAGAAGGAGTTTTACGCCAACAAAGATCGCTATGTTAAAGACGTCCTGGAGATCCTGGAAAAACGTTCGGAAAGCGAAGCCAACCTGATCCTCTCCCGTTATGCCGAATCCGCCGGGGCGCTCCCTTATACACAGATCACCCGGCAAATAAGCGGTGAGATCAACGACCTTTACACCCGCCTTTTCCAGTTCCTCAGCGATAACCCCGAAACGGCTGGGAAACCCCTCTTTAAAAAGGCCCTGCTGGCTCATTTGCCGCGATTGCTGCGGGAAAATCGGCGTTACCGCTTGCGCATCCCGAACATGCCGGACAAGTACCGCTACGCGATCCTCGCGAGCGAGATCGCCTCATCCATGGTCTACAAGAGCAACAGGGAAACCGATTTCATGGACATGGTGGAAGGGCACTTGAAAAGGGTTTTCCTGGCCCAGGACCCGCGTTCAGGGGAATAGAGAACCTTCGCTTTTTTCGTTGGAAAAACCCTGACCTTTCAAGGCATCGGTGGTCTTTTTTTGAACAGGGGTTTTTCCGGAAAGATTCCGGACCAACGGAAGGGTTGGATCAGGCTACTTCTTGGGAACCGGGGGGCACTCTGAGATCCTGGATATCGACCGTGCTCTTCTTTTCTTTTCCGTTTACCTTAATATCCCGAATGACGCCATCGAGAAGATGCCCCGCAACGGCCATGATATCGCTGTGGGTAAAACCGTTTCTCCTGAGAACCTTGAAAAAGGTCCGCGCGACAACTTTTCCGGCCCGGGTCCGGTTTCCGGAGGAGAGCTGAAGCATCTTTTCCAATGTCCGGCACTCTTTCATCCCGAAGCCTCCCCTTCGATGGTCATCAAAAGCCTGACGAACCAATAGTGTTATTTAAAAAGCAAAAATCGTGCCTGTAAACGTTTTTTCGGCGGGATATTTACAGCAGCGGACGATATTTTTGACCAAGATTTTATCCTAGGATATAACCTGTTGAAATATATCGAAAAAAAACGTCTTTTTGTCCCACAAATTCCGTTTCACGAACGGTTCACTCGGCAGGCCCCAGGGAGTTCGCAGGGGAAAGATCCCTGTTTCCCACTATGATGACCTCATTTGTGTTATTTTTACCACAATCACATGGGGTAAACCGAACACAGAAAGGGACATGGAAAAGGAAACTCCATTAATACTCAAAGGATTCACCTGCTCCCTTCCCTAACGGGTTCAGGAGATCTCTCTCACAGGATGTCTACCATCTGATGATCGCCCCGCCCCACGTCAATCCAGCCCCGAAGCCGGAAAGGGCCACGATGTCACCGTCCTTGATCCGGCCATCCCGATTGGCCTCATCAAGGGCAATGGGGATGGTTCCCGCGGAGGTGTTGCCGTAACGCTCCAGGTTGATGATGAACTTTTCATAGGGGATATCGAGGGCCTTGGCGGCGGAATCGATGATCCTCATGTTGGCCTGGTGCGGGATCACCCAGTCCACATCGTCCAGGGTCAGCCCGCCACTTCTTTCAAGGGCTCCCCGGACGGCATCGGGGAGGGCCTTGACCCCGAATTTGAAAACATCCTTGCCCATCATGCGAATGGCAAAATCCTTGCTGTGATAATCACCGAGCGGTGTTTTATCCGCCACTCCCGGTTCCACACAGAGCCATGGAGTAGGGGCAAAACCATCGGCTTTCATGTACGTTGAGATAATTCCCCTGTCGCCTCCCTCGTGGCGAACGAGGACAGCGCCCCCCCCGTCAGCAAAAAGAACACAGGTGTTGCGATCTTCCCAATCGATGACCCTTGACAGGGTCTCCGCCCCGATGACGAGAGCCGTTTTAACCCCCTGGTCGGGCATCATGCCGTTTGCAAGGGCCAGTCCGAAAACAAACCCCGAACAGGCGGCCTCCAGGTCGAAACAGGCAGCGTTGGTAGCACCGATCTTGCTCTGTACAATACATGCGGTTGCCGGGATCAGCCTGTCGGGAGAAAGAGTGGCAACGATGATGAGGTCCACCTCCTCGGGTGAAACCCCCGCCATCTCCAGGGCGTTTCTGGCCGCATGGGCACAGAAATCCGAGGTCGTCTCGTGCTCCTCGGCAATGCGCCGCTCCTTGATACCGGTTCTCGACAC
>CBFDCL010000081.1:0-9804 GCA_965603295.1 uncultured bacterium
ATCTGACCTTGCCGAAAACCGGACGCTCCCCCCAGGCCCTGTCGTGCACCCCGCCAATACTCCAGGCGATCCCGGTATAGCCGTTGGGATCCCGGCCGTCCAGTTCGTACCGGTCGTTCAGGGTAACAGCGATGTCCATGGCCTCCTCGGGGGAAGGGGACCACTCCAGGATCTTTTTGCCCCAGTACATCCGCATGTATCCGTGCATCTTCCCCGTGTGAACCATCTGCCTCTGGGCTGCGTTCCAGTTGGGGTCGTGGGTCTTTGCCTTTTCCAGCTGCTCGAGTGAGTACAGGTAAGGCCTGGGATCGGTTCGATGGGCTTCCAGGGTTTTTTGCGCCCAGTCGGGGAAGCCGTCCACCAAATCGTAGGAACTGTTATAAAAACAGTAGTTATCCGATAGTTCCCTGCGTACGATGAGTTCCTCCAGGAAATCGGCCGTATGCTCCGGGCTCCATCCTGAGGATAGCACCTCGAGCGCAATGCGCTGGGCGGACAGGTGGCCGAAATGAAGCCATGGAGAAAGGCCGGATTGACCCTTGCCGGCAGGGTCGTTGCGCTCTTTCGCGTACCTGCCTAGCCCCTTTTCCAGGAACCTTTTGAGGGCAGCCATAGCAGCCTTCTTCCCGGGCCTGATCCACTCAACCTCGCTTACACCGCGATCCACCTTCAACCTCAGGGACACGGCCTGCCAATCCACCGGCTCTGTATCCGCCGCTTTTCCAAAGGGGTGTTTTTTCAACCTGGGAAAAGGTACCAGGAAGCGCTCAAGGAGCCTGTTCACTTTTGGACGGAAGGTGTAGGCGGCAAACTCCTGCTTGTCCGAAGCGGTCCGGCACGGAACGATGTTGTGGGCATCCACCTCCACGACCGGGACTCTTGCTTTTTCGGAAACGGATGCCCTCCACCCGGTCTTGACCCTGAGCGGGTCAAAGTCGGTGACTACCATGCCGGCCCCCACCGATTTGATGAACCGGGGAACTTCACGGGCAGGATCCCCTTCCTGAAGTCTGAAACCGATATTCACCTTGAGCAGGCTTGCTTCCGTTTCCTCGAGCCCCCGAAGCATGAACCCGTAGTGCCTCATCGTGGCGCCGAGAAAGTCCGGGGCCAGGAAAAAAACAACAATAAGGGGGACCTTCGCGTCCATCGCCCTCTCCTGGGCATAAAGCAGCGCCCAGTTGTCCACGGACCGCTGGTCACGGCTCATCCAGTAAACCACGGGCCCCGCAGCTGAGGGCCTGTCGTTGAGGTGGTGGACTCGATCCTTCTGGACCATGGGCCTCTTTGTCCTCCTATTTCTCTTGTCCATCCCCCGCGGGATGCACGGGAATGTGGACCTCGAGGTGACGGAGGAACCAGGGGATGAAGGGCGGGTTCCAGAATACGGTGTAGGCCGGGCCGGCGGCCTCGTAGTCGGATCGTCCCGCCAGGTGCGCTTCGAGCTTTTCCAGGTATTTACGGACGTTCTTCTCTTTATACGATCCCCGCCCTCCGATGGCGGCCACCTGGCGCTCCGGCAACCGGACCACACGGACCTTCCCCTCGTCGATCAGCCCCTCGTCCTCAACCTGGGGGTCCAGGTAAAAGACCATGCGGGCCTTCTCGTCAACAGTCCCCTCCACGGGTGCGGTCATGGGGATATTGTGCACCTTGATGTAATCAAAGAGGCGGCCGAACATCCGGTTGCTCTGATCAAAATAACTGCCGTCGGACTCGGTGACCAGAATGCGGGACTCCGGGATCGTCTTGATCTCGATGACACCGGTGGGGGTTCGGGGGTACATTTTCCCGGCGCCTTCCGATTGAGGGGGCGTGACAAGCATCATCATGATCAATCCTCCCATCCACAAAAGACCAATGAGTGATATTCTGATTTCCCGATGCCAGGGTTTTTCTTTTACCATAATATCGTTCCCGGTTCGCCCTTGAAGGGACCCACTACATCCAATGTGATCCAGCCGCCATAAAACCCCCCGGGCTGGGGTTCCACTTTCTCGCCGCCCACCGTGCATTCATCCACCTTGTTGGGATAAAAGGCGAAAAAGCCGGTGATGGCTTCATATCCCGGGGAAGGGTTCGGGTAACACCAAACAGCGTCTTCAGAATGCCGATCCCCAACGCGGAGGTTAAAGCATCCCGCCCCCCCCCCGAACCCGCCGAATGAGCCGCTCCGGCACAGCTCCCGGTACCGGCTGCGCACGTTACCCGGGGGGACACAAACGGCCGGGGGGTGGGAGGTCTCCAGGATACGGATCGTTTCTTTGCTGCGCGCGATTTCTTCACCGGCCAGGGCGACGGTCACCAGGCGTTCATCGGGCCGAACGGCCGGGGGGCGCGGATAATCCCAGACGGACTCCTGTCCGGGTCCGGGAAGAACCAGGCCGGATGGTTTTTGTGTCATGATCCGGTACCCTGGGGATTGTCCTTCAGGTTGCTGTATGTTTTTCCCCGGGTCATTTGTGAATCCTTAATGAAATTTTCAGATTGTAAAAACCCCTTCCATTGACGGGATTGAACCGGTCGGCCAAAAAAACGCACAGTGGCAGGATCGCTGCCCAGACCCCTGCCAGGACAAACAGACTGTACCGGGTACCCATGGGGAAGATAACACCTCCTAACCGTTCACCCGTGAGGAAGGCGGCGGGCCCACCCACCGCCCCGAGCGCTGCGGACAGGAGATAGCGCCCGGAAAGCCAGCGCAGAGCGAAGTGAAAAAGGGTAGCGAACTGCATCCACATGACGGTAAGCCAGAAGGGGACCACCCAGAAAGTCCAGTAGCCTGACTCGAAGACGAATACCCCGGCAAAGGCCTGGGCGCTGTCCACAATAGTGCCCATGATGCCTACGGACACCACCGTCAGGATCTCCGGTTTGCGCTCCCGGGCAAGGATGAGGTGAACAGCGATGAGAACAAGACCCGCACCGACTCCTGCCCACGGCCTCCTGTTGGCGGCCCCGAGGACCAGGGCAAACCAGCCCGCCTGGTAGAGGCAGAGGTTGATCGCAGTATCTCTCAAGGCGTCCTTTCCTGAAGGGGTTTTTCCAGGATGATCTGGTGATCGTCGATCACCCCCGCCTGGAAACCAGCCTGGCAGGAGTTGAAATAGTATTCCCACTTTCTCAGGAAAGGATCATCGAACCCCAACGACCTGATCTTTTCCTGGTTTTTTATGAGGTTCGTATTCCAGTCTTCCAGGGTGCGGGCGTAATGGATGCCGATACTTTCAGTGTTGGTAAGAGCGAGGCTGGAGTTCTTCTTTACTGCAGTACGCATAGCCTCTACGGAGGGCAGGTGTCCGCCGGGAAAGATGTGCTTACGGATCCAGTCAGAGCTTCGTCTGTACTGGTGGTAGCGTTCATTGGGGATCGTGATGACCTGAACCACCGCTTTTCCCCCCGGTTTTAGCACCCGGTCGCAAATGGCGAACCAGGTTCCGAGGTTGCGGTGCCCCACAGCTTCGAGCATCTCGATGGAAACAACCTTATCGTAAAGGCCGTCAAGGTAGCGGTAATCGAGCAGTTTGAGGGTCACCCTGTCCTCGAGGCCGGCTTCGCGAACACGGGCCCGGGCAAACTCCAGCTGTTGTTTGGAGATGGTTATGCCGGTGACACGGCAGCCGGTGTTTCGGCCGGCTTCGATGGCGAAGCTTCCCCAGCCGCAGCCTATCTCCAGCACATGATCACCCGCCGTGACCCCCGCTTTTTCCAGGATGGCGCGCAGCTTCTCCGTCTGGGCCTCCTCGAGGGTGGTGTGGGGTTTTTCGTAGATTCCGGACGAGTAGGTCATGGTCCGGTCCAGGAAAAGGGAGAAAAAGTCGTTGCCAAGATCGTAATGAGCCTCGATGTTACGGCGGCTTCCCTTGACCGTGTTGGGTTTGACCAGGTTCCGCGTGTAATCGAAGGTTCGCCCCAGGATGGACAGGCGGTGGTTCCTCTCTTCCAGTTCCTCCAGGTTCTGGGCCAGGAGGACCAGTGTCCCGGCCAGGTCGTCGGTGCTCCACTCTCCGGCCATGTAGGACTCACCGAACCCGATGCTTCCATGGAAAAGGGTCCGGCGGAAAAAGGCGTTGTCCA
This sequence comes from uncultured bacterium, assembly GCA_965603295.1. Lineage (GTDB taxonomy): Bacteria > BMS3Abin14 > BMS3Abin14 > BMS3Abin14 > BMS3Abin14 > JAFGWO01. Next base: position 4,078 of record CBFDCL010000081.1, read on the forward strand.
CTACCCGAAAGGAGGCGGTTCCTGCCCCACCGCTTCCAAACTTCAGGGCTTGTCCTTCCGGGAATGTTACGGTGAGTTCACCCCTGGTAATCCTTGACAGGAAACTCCTGAACGTGGTCTGTCCCAACCGTTCAACGGGACCCGGCGGCGCCCCGCGGATGGTCATGGGATCAGCCGGAGGCGGCTTGTGGTAGACGGGAAGGTGCCTGACGAATTTCAGCTTTGCCGCCTGCCAGAGGATCCGGGGCATGGTCAGGCTGGCCATAAGGGGATGGAGCAGCAGCTTTTTCGCCACCGTCCAGCGGTCCAGGAGAACGGGGGTGCCCGTGAGGTGGGCGGCGAAGACGAGGTCGTTCCCCTGAGTATAATGAAGAATGACGTCCAGGCCTTGCCTCTGTACGTCCGTGAAGTAAAAGTCGTACTTTCCCGTGCGGTCGAAGAACGGGGAGACGTGAAATACCTTTGAAGCTTCGAAATGAAATTCACCGCTGCGCCTGGCCGGCAAAAAGTTTCTGAGCACGTAGACGTGCATTTCCCCGAAAGTGTTGTTCACCTGAGCCACCACGCACTCCAGTATCCCGTCGTTGCCGTAGCAGTAGAAAAAACTCACGGGGTTAAAGACGTAGCGCATCACCCTTGCCGAGGTGACGAGAATGACCCGCTCCGGTTCTCGTTCATGTCCGGCATCCCGGAGGAGTTGGTGGAGCTTTTCGCGGAGGGTGGCGTTGCCCGGAAACAGGTAGTCCTGATCGTTCAGCGCTACGGGGCGCAGCCGATTGTGGCCAAAGAGAAAGATCTTTTTGTCCAGTTCTTCCATTTCGTCTATGTCGAAGCCGTAAAAGTATACCGGGTAGGAGAACCGGTTTTTCATCGGTTTTGAACGGGTGTGCGTGATACGGCCGGTAAAAAGGACTGAGTTCACAGCTCGATCCCGAAGTCCCGTCCCACATCCACCGCGGAACGGACTGCGTCCTCGTGGAAACCGTAGCCGAAATAGCTTCCGCAGAACCATGTGTTTCGGACCCCGTTGAGCCGGTGCAATTCTCCCCTGGTGCCCACGGATGCGAAGGTGTAGGACGGGTGCCGATAGATCATGCGGGCGATGACGGCATCTTCCCGGATGGGAGTCTGCCTGTTGAGGGATACGCAGTAGTGGTTTGCCGTGTTCAGGCCCTGGAGGAGGTTCATGCTGTAGGAAACGGAAACCGGCCGGGTGTCCCCCTCCCCGTCCTCACGGCAGTAGTTCCAGGATGACCAGGCCCTGGTTTGGGGCGGAAGGACCGAGGTGTCGGTGTGCAGGACGGTGTTGTTCACCTGGTAGCGCCAGGGGCCCAGGAGGCGGGTCTCGTCCCCGGACGGATCTTCGAGAAGGCTCAGGGCGTCGTCGGCGTGGACGGCCACCACCGCGCGGTGGAAAGTGTACTCTTCATCCTTGGCGGTCCGGATCGTGACACCCCCTTCGTGCCGTGAAACGGTTTTTACCTGTGCGCCCAGCAGGATCCGGCCCCCGAAGGAGTCCTGGAAAGCCTTGACGTAGCTGTGACTCCCCCCTGCAACGGTCATCCATTGAGGTCTGTCACGAACTCCCAGAAGTCCGTGGTTGTTGAAAAAATGAAGGAACGATTCGGCGGGAAAGCGGTGGACCTCGGAGGCTGAGGTGGACCAGATGGCAGCGGCCATGGGGAGGATGTAGTTGTCAATGGTCGTCCGGGGGTATCGCCCCTCGAGATATTCACCGAGGGAGACAGGAGGTACGGAACCCGCGGCGAGGTCCCTCTTCGCGTCTGCCCAGAACTGGAAGATACCCCTGACCATCTTCAGGAAGGAGGGGCGAATCAGGTTCCTTCGCTGGGCGAAGAGGCCATTGAGCCCGGACCCCGAGTAAACCAGCCCCGAAACCCGGTCGTGGAAGGAAAAGGACATTCCGGTGGGCCGGGTGGAAACTCCCAGGCGGTCCAGAAAGGTATTTAAAAGGGGGTAGGTCCGGTCGTTCAGGACGATGAACCCGGTGTCCACGGGTGTCCCGGCGTTGGGACCCTGGTCTATGACGATGGTGTGGGTGTGTCCCCCGAGGTAGTCGTTGGACTCGAAGAGGGTGACATCGTGTTTTTGCCCGAGGAGCCACGAAGCTACGATGCCCGCAACTCCACCCCCCACGATCCCGATCCTGAGTCCTGGATCACCCGGAGACTGCAAGGGCTTTCGTTCCGGATCCACGACGGTCATCCTCCATTTTCATCTTTTGGGAAACCAGGGGAAAAGGGGGCTGGTTTTTCTGCGATATTCCTCGAACTCGGGATCGCCTTCATACTTCCTCTCAAGCATGGGAATGCCCGAAACAAAAAGAAGCAGAAAATTGATGGTCAAGGGGCTGGCGATGGTCCACCAGGCGGCTCCAGAGCCCAGGGCCGCCAGGTACACACCCCACCAGAGAATGCACTCTCCGAAGTAGTTGGGATGGCGGGTGTAGCGCCACAGACCTATAGTGATGATCTTCCCCTTGTTTCCCGGATTTTTTTTAAACCTCAGCAGCTGCCAGTCCCCCACGCTCTCAAAAAACATGCCCACGGCCCATATCCCGAATCCAATGGTGCCCAGGAAGCCGGGCCCCCTCCCTGGATTCGCTGCCACCGCCAGGGCAGGAGAAGCCACAACGAGGACCACGGCCCCCTGGAGCATGTAGATCTGCAGGAAGCTTCTTATAACGAAAAAACGGCCCCACTCTTCTCTCCACTTGCGGTAACGGAAGTCCTCGCCGCGGCCGCGATGCCTGATAAAGAGGTGAACAGCGAGCCGAAGGGCCCAGACGCTCACCATGAAATAGAGAAAGAGGAAGCGAGGGTGGGAGGCGCCATGCATCAGTACCGCGGAGGACACAGCGGCGATAAAGGCCGGGCCGTAGGCGATGTCGACGATGCTATTGTCCTTAAGGCGCAGTGCCAGAAGGAAAACGGCCGTCATGTACAGAACCAGGGTAAAAGCAGCTGTCAGGAATATCGCTGTCATTTTTTTACCTCAGATCCCGGCGATCACTGTGGCGTTTTGAAAACCCTTTTCCGTGTTGGGCCGGTTCTCCACCAGAGGTATTACCCGGCCGTCGCGGCTCATGTTCTCGAACTTGCGGGTGGAACGCCCCGTCACGAAAAATCAACTACCTGGCTAGCCACCTGCCCAGAAATGTACTGATCAGGGCAACGGACGAACACAGGACGACGCCCCAGGCGATATCCACGACAACGACCTTCACGGGCCAGTTTTTCAAAGTGGCCAGGTTCGTCAGATCATAGGTGGCGTATGTGAAGAACCCGAAGAGTGCTCCAAGGAGAACCGCCTTTCCCGGTGAGTTGTCTTTCAGGGCCGGCCCCACGGCGAACACCAGTATCCCCACGATGAACACGAGGTAGAATATGATGGCCGCCGGCCAGTTCACGGTGGAGCTCATGAGATGGCCAATATTATTCTTGTAAAAACCACGGGATGCGTATCCCAGCCACACCATGTCGATGGCGAAAAAAACCGGGATGGTGAGAAAATACAACTTGATATAGAAAAGAGTGCTCATTGGGAATACCTCCGATCGGCATGGATTCAATTTCAATGTTAATGAATCAGGACCCGGGAATCCAGCAGTTTCACGAAAAAATGTGCAGGTTTTTCCCATGAAAATGGTCAAAATCACCTGGAACTGCCAAAGATGCAGCAGGTGGGGTTCATTTTTTGATCCGGGGCGGCCTATTACCAGAGCTTATCATCAGCAAGCTGGGGTTCCAGGACGAATGCTGTTCGAGGATTCGTTCCCTCGATGTGTTCGAATCCTTGTCTACCTGCCTGTCCTGCTGCTCCGCCTCCGGTTTACTCTCCCTGGTACTCGTACGCCCCCATGTCCACAATGGCCTCGCCGTCACCGTTGCCGTCCACGATCCTCCAGTTTCCGATCATGTCGGTTTCCGGCAGGAGCTGGAAGCCCGGCTCCATCGGTTCATAATCGACATAGTTGCTGCCGGCGTCGAGGCACGGGGATCCCGTGCTCAGGTTCAGGTTTCCGATAGCCCCATCGGTGAAAGAAGGATCGGCGTCCACGTTTCCGTTACCGGACAATCCGAGAAGTGCGAGACCCTGGATATCCGACGTGTAAACCGTCAGTGTCGAGGCCGGATTCAGCATAATCTGCTGTACCCCGACATTCGGGTACGTGTCGCCCCAATCGCTTGAGTAAGTGTTGCCATAAAGGATGGAGTTCTCGATCCTGTGTGATCCCGTGCCGTTGAACCAGATCCCTCCGGACCGGCCGAACTCAACGCCGGACCAGGTACTGTCGGGATCGACTGCCCTGTTATTGGCGATGGTAGAATTCACGATCCAGATTGAACCGCCCCTCGTGTAGATGGCTCCTCCTCCACCGAAATTCTCCGCTGTCGGCGTGATAGCTTCATTCTCCCAGAAGATTGTCTGGTTGATCTGTACCTTGATGTCCAGGCCGGCCCCAAATCCTCCTCCATAGGTAGCCTTGTTTCTTGTGAACCGGCAGCGATCGATCCGGACGAGTGATCCGTCCCCGATCACGGCACCCCCTCCGCTGCCCTGCATGTAAGGAGTGACCCAGTTCTGGGCGTCGTTTCTGTCGAAGACGGTTTCGCTGATGTTGGCCGTCAGGTCCCCACCGAGGAAGAGCCCCGCGGCTCCCCAGGACTCGTTTTCGGCAAATTGGCATCGGGTTATATTAAGGGTCGAACCCGGACCGCTGTAATACATGCCTCCCCCCGATCCCCCGGATTCGGCGCTGTCGAAGAAAGCTACATTCCGGTTGAAATAGCAGTCCGTGACTGTCAAATCCCGGCCTTCACTGAGTGCCGGCTCGACATAAAGACCCGCGCCCAGGTTCGCCCTGTTCGTCCGGAAAAAGAGGTTCCGCAGAGTGGGGGTGCCGGAAGATATCATCCCGCCCCCTCTCCCTCCGTTGGTGAGGGAGAGTTCGTTCGCGTTGCCGCCGATAATGTAGAAACCGTCCAGGAGCGTTGTCCCGTCCACCGTGTCATCGACGTGGATGACATGGTAGCTGTTGTCGCTGAAGGTGGTCGAATCGGCCTCATAGGACTCCGCATCGTTATTCAGCAGATCGCCCGAAAGGGTGGTGGGGAAGGATAAAGGGTTGTTCGTTCGCTGGGCGAGTTTCGTCTCCACTCCCGCAAAGCCTCCGTAAACGCTTATGTTGGGCGACAGTTCGAATGATGCAGTGCGATCAATTGTATCACTGGGAGCATATCGGCCCGCTGCCACCCATATCTCGGCCACATCGTCCTCCGCGGTCAGGGCTGTGGCGTTGCCGTTTTCGGCTTCAACGAGGGCCTCGGTGAGGGAACCGAGGGCGGTGAGCCAGGACAGCCCGTCCCCGATGATGCTGCCTCCTTCCTTGACATGCAGGACCCTTGCGGGATGGAGGGGATGGGGATCGTAACCGTCCTCTAACCCGTCCCGGTCGGTGTCTGGCAGGGTTGGGTCGGTGCCGGCGAACATCTCCTCGAGGTCGTTGAGGCCGTCTTCGTCCTGGTCAGCTTCAGCGGGGTCCGAGGTGGTGAAATACGTCAGCGTGGGCAGGACGACGTCCCATCCACCCCGGACCTCCTGGGTATCCGTGAGGCCGTCGCCGTCCGTGTCAGGGGTAGACTCGTCGTCGGTTCGATAGTGCTGTTCCTCGGCGGCGTAAAGACCATCACCGTCGGTATCCTT
>CBFDCL010000082.1:0-9485 GCA_965603295.1 uncultured bacterium
AACCAGCGCTATTTTTTGAAATTTGAAATTTGAACTCTGAAATTTGAAATAATTTTTACCCGATTCCTGGCGGTCCAGGTCCAAGTCTGGTATCAAGGTCCAGTTATGACAAAAAAACTTTTTCTCCGTCTGTTGCTATTACTCTAATCTATTCCTATTCCTGTCTATTCTTCAGCCGGATCAGCCATGGACGAGGTCGTCGCCAGGGTTCTTGCCGCCTACGGCGGGGAGAAAATCGATCGCGTGCACGCCTACAGGATGGAAGTAACCGTTCAGGCCAAGGTGCGCAGGACATGAGCCCCCATGGTCAGGCTTTTCTCCAGACCCGAACGTCGTTACCTCGATGCCGGAAAAGGCTGGAGAACGGTCCCGGGTGAAAAAGGGATCCAGGAGGTCCACGGGCCTCTGTTAAAATCCATGATACTTCAGGCAGCCCGTTTCAACATACCGTGGATCCTGGCTGAGCACCGGGGAGAGGTAACCCAGCTCCCGGCTTTGAAAGTGGGCAAAAAGATGACTTTCGGGTTAAAGATCCCGTTAAAACCCGGACTCGAAATCCGTCTTTATGCGGATCCGAAAACCGCCCTCATCGTATACAGCCAGGCGATCCTGAATACGGAAACGATGAAGACCCACTTTGAGACAGCCTACTCGGATTTCAGGGAAGTGGGGGGCGTCCTGTTTCCCCATCGCGAGGGAAACTGGCCTCGGGTTTCCACACGGGAGCGACGGAAATTCAGAAAATTACCGTGAACCCACTGCTGGAAAAGAGTTCGTTCAGGCCAAAATGATTTTTGAATTGCGAATTTCAAATTTCAAATTCAATATTCAAATTCAAAAAATAGATCCAAGGTCCAACATCCAATATCCAAGAAAAGTGCTTTGATTGGTGATTCGTGAATAGTGACTGGGGAACGGCTTAAGGTTTGAGATTTTTGAACTCAATACTTCAAAATGCCAAAAAAACATTTCCCCCCAACTCTCAAACTCCAGACTATTCTTCCCCTTTTTGCACTCAGTCAAATTGGAAACAAAAAAACCGGGGCATACGCCCCGGTTTCACTTTGGATTTTGGCCATTGGACTTTGGGTTCGATTAAAATGACCGCCCCACTGTCGCAGCCGTCAATTTCCCGTGGATGACACCTTTCGTTCCGATAAGCCTGTCGGCCACACTCCGAATCCGGGTACTCTTCCCCCGAACGACCACCACCTCCAGACACGTGTCGTGGTCCAGGTGAACGTGGAGGCTTGAAATGATCGCGTCACCCATGCTGTGCTGAATGGAGTTGAGTTCGTCGGACAGTTCCCTGACGTGATGGTCGTAAACGAGGGTCACCGTTCCAACGGTTTCCTCATTGGACTCCCACTCCGCCTCCACCAGAAAATCCCGGATCAGGTCCCTTATGGCCTCGGACCGGTTGCCGTACCGTTTTTCGTCCACTACTTCGTCAAACCGCTCCAGGAGCCGGTTCGGGATAGAGACGCCGAACCTGGTGGTTTTCTCGCTCACCGAATACAACTCCGGATGGGCCCGTTATTCTTTCTTTGCCTTGGGCGGCCTTCCCCGGCGCTTGGGTTGGGAGGGAACGGTCTGGGCGCTGACAGCCTTGGTAGGACGTCCGCGGCGCTTCGGTGCCGCTGTTTTTTCCGGTGCGGTTTTCTTGGGAGGACGTCCACGGCGCTTGGACGCCTCCCCTTCGGCCTTCGCCGGATGTCCACGCTTCGGAAGTGGTCGATCTTCACGCACGGCCTTGATGTCCCTTTTCAACCCGGCGATCTTTTTTTCCACTGCGGCGATATGAGTCACAGTTTCGGCCACCTGCTCCTGACCTGTTTTGCTCGCCTTGTTGAAATTCCTGTAGAAAAGCTCGCCAAGCTCACGGAAAAGATCCCCCATCTGCCGGTTGAGTGAACCAGCTTCAATTCTCAACTGGGCAACCCTCGTTACCTTGTCGGCCTCGCCTTTTCCCTTTTTGACGGCACTAACAACCTTTTTGCCGAAATCCTCCAGAGCATCTTTTATCTTTTCAATCTCTTTTTCCACGATATTCTCCTTTTAAAAAACGGTTAAAAAAACCACAAACTTTAATCACAAATTTAATATAGTTTATCGATTTAATAGAGCATAATCAAAATATTTTTATTTATTATAGACGAATATAGATGAAAAAACTGTTTTTCGGTTATTTTCGTAAATTTTTGTGCACAATTTCCGTGCACGACTGCAACATCCTTGTGATCCCAATTTCCGACATCAACTCCTTCGACAAGCTCAGGGCGGGCAGGGCAGGGAGTCCAACAAGAGGATCAAGTCCAAAGTCCAGGGTCCAGAGAAAAAATGACGCGGAGAAAAGTCAGATGCGGGGACGCCCTTCGACCAGCAAACGCTTGCTCAGGGCAGGCGAGGACGCGGGAGAAGAACGCAGGTTCAACGTTTAACGTTCCCTGTTTAACCCATTTTTCCTTGGTTCTTGGATTTTGGATCTTGGAAATTGGATCCATTTCACAACATCAAACATTAAACATCAAACCAATCACTAATCACAAGTCACCAATCACCGCCTCAATCCTCAATCCTCAATTCATCATGAGCCCGGCACCATACCACACGAACCAGGAACCCAGGACAACGAGGATGACAGAGCAGATGGCGAGCACACCGGAGTAGAACCGGGTGCCGGTAAGTTTCATCCCCCGGGCGGCACCCCAGGAAACCAGGGTATACCACGCCAGATCACCCGAGATATGGCCGAGGAAGAACACCACGATACCGATGGGTCCGCTCTTGGCCGCCACCGTGAGATACGCCAGGCCCACCGTCGCCCACCAAAGGGTCCAGTAGGGGTTGGACACGCTTGTGAGGATCCCGAGTACGACGGGTCGGCCGCGGGCTTCGACCCTTGAAGAAGAGGGTTCCTTTTCATCGCCGGACCGGGCCATTTTAAACATCCCCCACCCCATCCAGACCAGGATCAAACCTCCAATAAAACCCACCCCGGCCTGGACACCAGGGGATTTGAGAACCGGCCCGGCACCCAGAAATACAACGGAAATGAGCCCCAGTTCGAGGATGGCGTGACCGAAGATGGCAAAGGGACCGAAGGTCCACCCGTATCGTGGGGAGTGGCCCAGGGTAACGGCAAGCAGGGGTCCCGGCATGAGGGCGCCGGAAAGGGCAACCACGAAAGCGGACCCGTATAGGAGGAAAAGGTTCATGCCGCCTTCCCAAGGCTTAACAGCAATTCCACTTGGGGCCGGTACCGGCCTTCTCTGTCAGCGTGCGGCTCCGTCTCCAGGATCCCAGGGATGGAAATGAATTCGCCTGTTTCGAAAAGGGCCCTGAATCCGTTCAGGCCAATCAACCCTTCCCCGATCCGAGCGTGACGGTCAATCCTGGAACCTAGTCCTTTGGCGGAATCGTTCAGGTGAAGAGCCCTGATGTTTTCCAACCCTATTTCCGTGTCGATCCGTCCCATGGAGCTGCGCACAGCGGCCTCATCGCTCAGGTCGTAACCCGCGGCAAAAGCATGGGCCGTGTCCATGCAGTAGGCAATACGGTCCGGGTGGAACGTTCCCTCCCTGATGGCCGCCAGGTGGGAGAAATCGGCCCCGAGGGCCGAGCCCGAACCGGCTGTATTCTCAAGGAGCAGAAGCGGACCATCTTTTGATTCTTCCAGCAGACGCCCGATCATTTCTGACGCTCGCCGGATCCCATCCTCGTCGGTGGTTCCCCTGTGGCTGCCGGGATGGATGACCAGGCCGTCCACCCCCAGGATCCCGGCGCGTTCGTATTCCTCCCTTAAAGCCATCATGGAGCGGATCCACAGGTGGGGATCGGGACTGGCGGGATTGATCAGATACCGTGCATGCACCAGGACCGACTGGACACCACTTTGCTCCAGAGCCGTCTGAAAGCCCTGGGCCGTTCCCGGTTCAATGGGAGGGGCTTCCCACCGGCCCGGGGACCCCGTGAAGATCTGTGCGGCCCGGCATCCGTCCTCGACAGCCCTGTGAATGGCCCGGTCGAAACCGCCCGCGATGGACTCGTGCGCCCCGATGAGCAGAGCATCCTCCCTTCCAAAAAAGGGCACTATATTATATGTGTCAAATTTTTCAAATTATATTGATGAAAAGGGGGAAGCAGTATCTGGTGTCAGGTAGTCAGGACAACAGCCCAAAGCCCAACGCCCAATGAGAAAGCCGCTGAACGTTAAACGTTGAACATTGAATGATGCCCGACATCCAATCACTAATCACGGATCACCAATCACCCGTTTTTCCCAACCCTCAATTCTCAACCCTCAATTGCCTGACCTGAGACTGCCGAAGGCTCAATTCTCCATTCCCCTGTACAATCTCCCCCCGGCCATGCATAGTACCGATAGCCACAAAAGTTGCCCTAAGGAGAAACTTTGAACAACCATGTCCGTGCCGTCCTCTTCGATCTGGGAGGCGTATATTATACTGAAGGTTTCCGGAACGGCCTCTTCACCATCGCCAGAAAACACGGGATCGAGGAACAATCCTTTTACGAGACCGCCACCGAAGTAATCTTCGTCAACGGTTACGTCAGGGGAAAGTCCCCGGAGCGGGTTTTCTGGGATCAGCTCGCCTCGGTAACCCATGTGGATGTGGATCTTTTCCCGGAAAGGAACCTCATTCTGGAAGCCTTCAAACCGATGCCGGAGATGGAAGCCCTTGTGGCTCTGACCGGGGAGCAGGTCCCGGTGGGCCTCCTGACGGACCAGTGCAACTGGCTCTACGAGCTGGACGAGCGGGACGGGCTTTTCGCCCCTTTCAACGAGGTTATCACCTCCTACGAAGAAGGGTACACCAAAAGGGATTCGGAGATGTTCAGAATCACCTGTCAGAGGATGGATGTTCTTCCCCAGGAGATGATCTTTTTCGATGACAACATGGGGAATGTCAACAGGGCCAGGGACTTCGGGATCAGGGCCTTCCTTTTCGAGGATGCCGGACAGGCCGAGGATATCCTGATAAGGGAAGGGGTAATTGAATTGAGGATTGAGGATTAAGAATAAATGCCGTTACCTGATGACTCGTGATTGGTGATTAGAAAAATGAGGACTGAAGGCGGAGGGAAAAGAAACCAGAAGCCAGCTTTTCTTTGGCCTTTGGGCTTTGGACTTTGGACTCAAGCACCACATAAAAAACAGGGCCCACATGAGACCCTGTTTTTTAATGTGGTGCGAAAGGGGGGAGTCGAACCCCCACGGAGTTACCCCCACTGGACCCTGAACCCAGCGCGTCTACCAGTTCCGCCACTTTCGCACTATCTGGTACCGATTTTGCTAGGACAAATGGAAACGTCCAAACCAGGCCGTACACGCCGTACACAATGAACGGTAATTATCGCAAGGAGAAAAATGTTGTCAAGGGAATACAAGGGAAAAACGGGAAAAAGAGGATCGAGGAACCGAACAACCGGAGTCCCGGAAAGGGAAACGATCCTGAAATTCCTCGGTGAGAGGGCCGGGCGTCCCCTCACCGCACGGGAACTGGGCAATTGGTTCCGTCTGACGGCGAAAGATGGACGTGCTTTCAGGGCCCTGCTCGACGGCCTGGTCTCCAGGGGTGAGATCGTCCGCATCAAAGGGGGACGATATGCCCTGCCCCGGCGGATCCACCTTGTCACCGGCCGTCTCCGGATCACCGGACTCGGCGACGGTCAGGTTTCCCCGGAAGATGGAAGCCGGATTATTGCTGTTCCTTCCTCCCGCTTGGGCGGTGCCATGGATGGGGACACTGTCATTGCTCGTGTGGAAAGACAGGCACGGGGGGACAGGAAAGCCGCCGGCAGGATCATCCGGGTGGTCAAGAGGGCCCACCGCGATATTGTGGCTCACTATGAGGAGGAGGATGGAATCGGTTTCGCCCACCCCCAGGATAGCCGTATCAGCCCCACGATCCTCGTTCCGGGAGGAGGAGACCAGGGTGCCCTACCCGGGCAGCTGGTCCTCGTCAGGATTACTGAATTCCCCGGTGAAGGAAAGCCAGCCAAGGGAACGATCAGGGAGATCTTGGGAGACCCCGGGACCCTCGAAGCACAGACCCGAGCAGTGATCCGTTCCAAAGGGCTTCCCCATCGTTTTCCCAGAAAGGTCGCCTCGGAAAACTCCTCCCTTCCGGCCCACCCCTCTGCGCAAGAACTGTCCGGCAGGGAAGATCTCCGCTCCTTTCCGTTTGTGACCATTGACGGGGAAAAGGCCAAGGATTTCGATGACGCCCTTTTTGCCAGGAACAATGGCGACGGGACCTTGGAACTGTTCATCTCCATCGCGGACGTCTCCTGTTATGTCCCAGCAGGGTCCGCAACCGACCAGGAGGCCCGCCTGAGGGGCAATTCTGTCTATTTCCCCGAGACAGTGATCCCCATGCTCCCCGAACGTCTTTCCAACGGCCTTTGCAGTCTCAAACCGCGCACGGACAGGCTGACCTTCACGTGCCAGGTCAGGATGGACAGCGACGGCACCCCGTTGGAGCACCGTCTTTTCACCAGCGTCATACGCAGCGCGAAGAGACTGACATACAAACAGGTTGAAGCCCACCTGAGTCAGACAGGTCCACATCTGAAAGCTGGGAAGGACGTCCTTGATAACCTTCAAACCCTCACCGAGGTTTATCGGCGCCTCGAAGAGAGGAGGAACCTCCGGGGGAGCCTTGATTTTGATCTCCCGGAGCCCGAAGTCGTGATCAGCACAACCGGCCAGGTGGAGGATATCCACCGGGCCCGGAGATTCTTATCGCACCGCATCGTGGAAGAATGCATGCTTCTGGCCAACGAGATCGTGGCCGGGGTGTTAATGGAAAGGGGATCGCCGGGGATCTACCGGGTCCACGAAACCCCCGACCCGGAAAAAGTCAGAGATGCGAACCGCCTTCTCGCTTCCCTGGGTTACAGTGTCCCTTCTTCACCTTCATCACCGGCCCCTTTCCGCCGTATCATCGAGAAAGGACGCGGCGCCGCAGGGGAACGGTTTTTAAACACGGTCATTCTCCGGTCCATGATGAGAGCACACTATTCACCGGACCCCGATGGCCACTTCGCTCTGGCTTTAAAGGATTACACCCATTTCACGTCTCCTATCCGCCGCTATGCGGATCTGGAAGTCCACCGCCTCCTCAAGGGCATCCTCGGGATCACGCCCCCTTATCTTTTGGAGGACCCGGAACCGCTGTGCGCTCACATCAGCGAGACGGAACGGCAGGCCGAAGAGGCCGAACGGGAAATTCTCGCCTGGCTCCGTACCGTTTTCATGGCAGACAGGGTCGGCCAGGATTTTCACGGTGTCATCTCCGCGGTACTGCCGTTCGGGTTTTTCGTTGAGCTCGATGAGTATTTCATCGAGGGGCTTGTTCACCTTTCCTCCCTTCACGACGACTATTACGGGTATGACGAAAACCATCTTATCCTGGTGGGGGAAAATACGGGAAATGTGTTCAGGATCGGGCAAAGCATCAGGGTCACCGTGCTGAACGTCGACGTCAACCGCAGGCATGTGGATTTCAAGCTGCTGGAGGACACCTGATGGAATCCTCAGCCGAATCCCGCACGCTGGTGAGAGGCGCCCCGGGATATCCGAGGCCTTTAGACAGGATTTCCGATCCGCCGCGACGAATCCATATAAACGGGACCCTTGAACATGGGGATATCTTGGCAGTGGCCATCGTGGGGTCCCGCAACCCGACCCCTTACGGACGGCATATGGCCCGCACCCTTTCGGGCGACCTGGCGAAAGCGGGGGTTACCATAGTCAGCGGATTGGCAAGGGGCATCGACACCGAGGCTCACAAAGCAGCCCTGCTCGCGGGCGGGCGCACCCTTGCAGTCCTCGGGTGCGGTCTTGACATTGACTATCCCCGTCATTCCGGCGAGTTGAAAACACGCGTCATTAAAAGTGGCGCCCTTCTCTCCGAATTCGAAGCCGGCACCCCCCCTCTTCCCGGGAACTTCCCCTCCCGAAACCGGATCATCAGCGGTCTGTCCCTGGGGGTGGTAGTGGTTGAGGCGGGTGCCAGGAGCGGTTCTCTCATCACAGCCAGATGGGCTCTCGACCAGGGGAGGGAGGTCATGGCAGTTCCCGGGAGGGCAGACAGTCCCCTTTCTCGGGGACCCATCACCCTGATCAAGGACGGGGCCCCGCCCGTCTGCGAGATCACGGATGTGATCCAGGTGCTGGGAGTTGACCTTCCCGTGCCCGCCGCATGCCCGAAGGTTTCCGAAGACCCGATTATGACCCTCCTTGGAAAAGGTCCACTGCTGCCGGAAGAGATTTCCCGATCCACAGGCCTCCCCCTTCCAAAAATCCTTTCAGAGCTGTCCCGGCTCATGATCGAGGGGCTGGCAAACAGGGACGAGGGCGGAACTTTTTCGCGGAGACAGAGACATTAAATACTTTCCGGGGGTTGACAAAGGGGTGTTAACTCTGTTTTAGAGTTCATCCGAAAAGTGAAAAAAGGTGATTTGTAATCGGTGATTGGTGACTCGCTCTTTTTGGTTTGTCCAATCACCAATCACTGACCTCAGTAATGATCAAACAGAAAAGGTGTCAATATCCATGAATAAAGATCTCATCATCGTGGAATCACCGACAAAAGCGAAAACCATCGGACGCATCCTTGGTGAAGGGTACGATGTATTGTCCTCCAACGGGCACGTTATCGATCTGCCTCCCAAAGAACTGGCTGTCGATCCGGAAAACGGGTTTGCGCTGAAGAATCTCGTCATTCCCGCCAAGAAGAAGGTCCTTGGCCAGATATTGAAAGCATCGAAAAATGCGGGCAAAGTACTACTCGCCACCGACCCCGATCGGGAGGGCGAAGCTATTGCTTACCTCTTGAGCAAACACCTGAAACTGCCCGATGACCAGGTATTCCGCGTCCTCTTCCACGAGATCACGAAAAATGCCATTCTGAAGGCCCTGGAAAATCCGGGGAAGCTGGATGGCCAAAAATTCCAGGCACAGCAGGCGAGGCGGGCCATCGACCGCCTCGTTGGATACGGTTTGAGCCCCGTGCTCTGGAAAAAGATCAAGCGCGGCCTTTCCGCTGGTCGCGTTCAATCGGTGGCCCTGAGGCTTATCTGCGAACGGGAACGGGAGATCCAGGCGTTTGAACCGGAGGATTACTGGTATGTCAATTCGACCCTCAAATCCGGATCTCCACCGGTTTTCAAGGCTCGGGTTGTGTCCCTCGGCGACGGCCAGACCGTTTTCAAAAACGCCCGCATCCCTGACGAAGACACCGCCCTGGGCATCCGGTCTGAACTTTCCGTGCTGCCCCACATTGTCTCCGATCTGGTTGTCAAGAAGCAGTCCAGATCTCCCTACCCTCCCTTCATCACAAGCACCCTCCAGCAGGAAGCAGCGAGGAAGCTCAGGTTCACGGCAAAAAAAACCATGATGGTGGCTCAGCAGCTCTATGAAGGCGTCAATCTTGGGGACCGGGGAACAATGGGCCTGA
>CBFDCL010000083.1:0-9355 GCA_965603295.1 uncultured bacterium
TCCTCGCTGAAAAGGGTTCGTATCGTCCTCTCGTTTTCTCCGGGGTAAGCGAGAATGGCGGCAATGTGGTCCCGATCCATATTTCCGGTGAATATTCTGAAATTCCCCCGGGTGATTCGGGAGAGCTCTTTTTCAAGCAGGGGCAGGACGGCGATGCGTTTGCGCTCCAGGATAATCCCCATGAGCTCCAGATGATGCAAATTTACAGCGTCTTCGAGAAGGGGGAAGAGTGCCCCGAGGACCCTTTCGTATCTCTGCAGAAGGGTCAGTTCGTTTTTCAGCTCGAGGATGCTCGAGTAAGGATTCGTTATCTGTTCTTCGGCCTGGCTCACGACCTCTTCAATGTCGTGGCGGGAGATGTTGTGGTTAAAAAGCCAGGCAGGGGCAGGGTAGGGATCCGGGTTTTTTTTCAGGGCTACAAGAAGTCGGGAAACCCTTTCCAGCAGGGGGTTGATGCTCTTTTTCAGGCTGACCTGTTTATCCGCGTCACCGGGGGTGTGGTTGAATTTTAGCCGTTCGTCCTTTATGGGGAACGGTTCCAGGTGGACAACTCCCAGGGAATGAAGCAGGTCCAGGACCCCCATCAGAAGCCTTCTCGGTCCCAAAAAGGTGACCTTGGCCATGGGAGTGATCATTCGGTCCCCATCAACAGGTGGTCCAGGATCTTTCCCGTAACCGAGGATCTAATTTCCTCGAGGATATTCTTTTCCCGCTCCAGCCTGCCCGACGCTTCCGCCAGGATACCGGCCGCTTCCTCTTCGGCCCGGGAGATAAGCGCCTTTTGCTCGTCGGCTGTTTCCTCCTGACTCTCCCGAAGGATCTGTTCCCTTTGCTGCTTAACCTGTTCCCGCGCCTCTTCGAGGATCCTGTCCGCTTCTTCCCGGCTCTTTGTCAGAAAAAGATCGATTTTTTCCTCGGCCCGGTGGACCTCGTCGAAAAATACCTGTTCCTCTTCCGCCGCGCCGGATTTGCCGCGTTTCATCGGGATTCCTCCTCCGGTCAGATGACCCACTCGAAGTTCAGCAAAAAGTCTGCCACCGGGAATGTTATTTCGAGAGGGATTGGAAGTGCCTGTTTTTACGGGATTTGCGGGATATCTGATCTGCAGTGACAGGAACGGAAGTTTAAATCTGGCGCATTTTGCGACGAAAAAATCCCCGGATAGGCGCAGGATGAATCACTTGTTCAGGTGGAAAGGAGGTTTAAGATTCAGGGTTTTTATTTTTCTCCATATCGTGGATTTGTCGATCCCCAGCTCCCTTGCGGCGGCGGAATGGTTCCATCCGTTGCGTACCAGGGCATCGTGGATGGCCTTTGCTTCGATCTGGGCCAGGGTTCTGCCGGCCAGGGTTGTCTGCACTTCGTCGTCTTTGCAGAGGAACGAATCGGGCAGGTGTTGGCACAGGATGAGGTCTTTTTCGCAAAGGACGAAAGCGTGTTCGATCACGTTCTCGAGCTCACGGATATTGCCTGGCCAGTCATGGCTCATGAACGCCTCGATAGTTCGGGGGGACAATCCCGAGATGTCCTTTTTCCTTATGAAGTTCATCCTGTCCATAAAGCTCTCGGCAATAAGAAGGATATCCTCCTTCCGCTCCCGCAGGGGGGGAAGGGTTATCCCCACAACGTTGATGCGATAATATAGATCCTGCCTGAAACGGCCTTCCTTGACCTCATCGGAAAGGTTCTTGTTGGTGGCGGAAATGATACGAACGTCGGTCTTGACGGTTTGTGTTGAGCCCAGGGGCTGGAAGCTCTTCTCCTGGAGGACCCGCAGGAGGCGTACCTGAAGGGCGGGGCTCACATCTCCGATCTCGTCCAAGAATATAGTGCCTTTATGAGCCTGGGCGAACCGCCCGGGTTTATCCTTCCTGGCATCGGTGAAGGCTCCCGCAACGTATCCAAAAAGTTCGGATTCGAGCAGCGTATCGGGAATGGCCCCGCAGTTAACCGCTACCATGGGCCCATCTTTTCTCGGGCTGATGCTGTGAATGGCTTTCGCGATCAGGTCCTTTCCTGTCCCGCTTTCCCCATCTATCAGCACCGTGCTGTCGCTTTCCGCGATCCGCGGCAGGATAGCGATGATTTCCTTCATCCTTTTGCTTCGCGCAATAATGTCCTGGAAGGAGGTGACGCCCTGGACCTTTCTGTGCAGCTCTTCTATCAGAGCCAGGTTTCGGAAAGTCTCGATTCCCCCGATGACCGAACCGGATTTATCCTTCAGTGGAGAAGCCGAAATGCTTATGGAAACCTTTTCCCCGTTTACATCCGTAATGGAGACAGGGTATCTGATAAAGGGCTGGTCTTCCCGGATAGCCTTTTTCAGAGCACAATCGGATTTGCAGATATCCGCCCTGAGTACCTCGAAACAGTGTTTTCCCATGGCCTCGGCGGCACGAAAGCCGGTGGCCTTTTCCGCCCCGCGGTTAAAGGAGGTAATCCTGTATTCTTTGTCAACGGTGAGGATCCCGTCGGCGGCGGAATTGAAGATAGCCTCCAGAATTCCGGAATCATCAGGCTGTATAACCTTCATGAACACGGCGAAAAACCTCCTCAAACACTGTAGCTAATCACCTTTCTACAATACTAAGGATAGTGCACGATTCCATGGGTGTCTATTGCGTCCTGCAACAAAACCGTTCACGAAACCGTTTTCGTAAAAACCGTAAACACTGCTGATTGCCGTGGTTCCTTCGGCTGGTATCTCTACAACCCTTCGATATCGTTGAAGGAACAATCCCTGCCCGGACCAGAAAAATGCGCCTGGTTTCCTTTGGAATAGTATATGCAAAAAAATTGCGAAGGATGTTAATCGCCTGACCACACACCCGGGAGTTGATCACCGTGAGGTCTATTAATGGAAAAAGGGGAACGAAATGAACCCTGAAGGTTATCCAAGGAAAATGGCGCTCAGGGACGGCAGGGAGATGATCCTCCGCCCGATGGATCGGGAGGACGCATCCGATCTTCGGAACCTTTTTTGTAACCTTTCCGAAACGGAAAAACTGTTTGTCAGAGACGATGACATTGACCCTTGCATGGCTGTCCCGTGGCCGAAGGAGTGTGATTATGACAGGGTGCTGCCGATTCTGGCGAAAGCAGCGGAAAAGGTTGTTGGCCTCGCGACCCTTCATCATTTGAACCAGAGCTGGATTACTCACGTTGGAAGCATACGCGTAACCGTCTCCCCCGAGTGGCGCAGGGCAGGACTGGGAAGTATTCTGGTAGGAGAACTGTTTCGGCATTCCCTCCAGGCCGGTCTCGAAAAGATCGTTGCGGAAATAGTACAGGAACAGGTTGACGTGAGCCTTTTCTACAACAGCCTCGGTTTCCAAACGGAGGCCAACCTCAAAGGCCACTTTCTCGATGAAATGGGCTTGAAGCATGATGTCCTGATAATGAGTAACGATTTAAAGCAGCTGTGGAAAATCTGGGTGGAGGATTACAAGAGGGTACACTCCGCGGTCGGGACGGGAGGGCGTTGATATTTTCCCGGTGAAAGGGGGAATTCCAGGCAACTTTAGGCGAAACAGCCCCTTTTGCGGGAGGATGGCCGGTCCATGACCGGGGGAGACGTTCGACGCTGTGATGATTCATCTGTTCTTTGACCACGGCCCATAGTGGCACAAGAAGGGAAAATACAGGGACTTTTCCGGAAAGAGGGGTGCCCAATGAAAAGAAAAATACTGGCCCCCGTCGATTTGAGTCATCATTCGATAACGGTGCTTAACGCGGCGAAATCCCTCGCGGAAGTCAAGGACGAAATCGTTTTGCTACACGTGGTCCTTGACCCGTCCAGGTTCGCCGGATTTCATGTTCCTCATCTCTCCACCGAAAACACCCGGGAGGAGCTGATGGAGGATGCCAGAAAGAAGTTGGATCGGTTCTGCGGCCGTTATGGGTCGGGGGGGTCCTGCCTGCTGGAGTTTGGTGTCCCTTTCAAGGTTATCCTGGATATTGCGAAAAGGGAAAAAGCGGACATCATCGTGATCGGCAAACGTCAGGGGTCCGGGGCCATGGAGCATCTTTTCGTCCCCGGTACATTGAAACATGTCCTTTTAAAGGCGGAGTGTGATGTTAAGACCGTCCCCCTGCCCATGGAAAGTGAGGAGGAACTGTTAAACAGGGCGAGGATGTGAAGGGAAAAGGATGGGCGCAGCAGCTTTACCGGCAGGAGTTTCCGGATTCACATCAAAGAGCCGGCAGCCCCCATAGAAACGATGGAAGTTGCCGGCGTTAGAGATCTCCCGGGGCTGACCCCGGGGACGGATCTACGGCCAGAGTTTTTCCCGAAGCACCTGCTCGAACCGGTCCCCGTCCTCCCCGGTAACGCCAAAGACGTCCCGGAGCAGGGCCTTGTCAAGTTCGACTTTGAGGTCCTCCGCCTTTTCCGGTTCCCACTGATGCACGCGCACGGCGTGCTTCTTGACGATGGGGTCTCCCCGGTTTATGGGTTTTAATTTCCTGATCGGGCCTATGTCCTCCTTCGGTTCCGGCAAGCCTCCCAACTCGCCCTGTTTTAGAAATTCGCTGAACCTCTCTAATGCCGGCTTGTAAGACTCGGTTCCAGGATAAACCTTCACATCGGGATGTAAGAACACCATAATGGCACCCCCTTTCGGCCTTACAGAAAAGATTAGCTCTCGAAAAAGAGGACCGCAAGTGTCCTTGAAAAATTGCCTGGCCAGGGGCCGGGAATGGAAAAGAAGAGCACTGAAAGCAAGGTATACCGGGGCGGGATAACGGCTCTGTTGCGGAAATTACCCGGTGGGGGCGGAGGTTTCCCTTGAGCCAATGTAAGAGCAGGCGAACTCGCACCGCCTGCAGAAGCGGACTTCCTTGACGGGAGGTTTGCCATCAGCGCCGGGAAGGACAGGGGCCTGTGCGATCTCGCGATCCAGCCGCTGCTGGCACCGATCCTGGCAGTATCCTTCAACGTTGAGGGCCTTCTGGGGACAGACGGACAGACACGGTCGGGCGCACTCCGAGCACGGGGAAAAGTCAAGGGCCAGGGAGGGGGCCAGGGGAGCTTCCACCAGGAGGGCCCGAAATCGAATCCGGGGCCCGTAGCCGGGATGGATGAGCAGGTTGTTCATCCCGATCACCCCCAGGCCCGCAAGGACGGCCGCTCCCTTGAGGAAAACACCGCCTCTCTCGACGTAATAATGGAGATCGCGCGAGGCGATCCCCTCTTCCTCCAGCCATCGGCCCAAACGGCCCGACACATCCTGGAGCCGCCGGTTCCCTTCGGAGTTTCCGAGCAGGGCCCCTCGCTTTCTCACGAAATAATCGAGGGTAGGTTCCTCGGGCGGGTGGCTGAGGGCGATCACTAGAATCCCGTGGTGGTCCCCGATGCCCTGGGGAAGGGGGAACATGCGGTGGGTGGGACCGGCCAGGAGGTCCGAGGCCGCGCAGACGCCGGCGTCGTCGACCCCCAGTTCCAGGGCCTTTTGGATTACCCGGTCCCTTAGCGTCACCGCATCCATGACATATCCCAAAGGTCAACGAAGGTACTGCTCTTTTCCATTATTCCGCAGGGGGACCCGGGGGGCAAGGGGGAACCCGATACAAGGGAAAAGGAGAAAGGTGAAAGGGAAAAGGAAAAAGGGTTCAGGCACCAGGCACAAAGTGCCAGGTACCAGATACCAGGGGCAGTGGAGTGGTGGAATGGGGTCAGGTCCTGCTTTCTAACAAAGGTAAGAAGGCAGGGCCTGACCCCACGGTTTGTTTCCATGGTGGCTATCATCGCCCTTGCCCACAAGGTGATCATTATCGATTTCAAGGCATTGCCCAGCTATACCCTTCTCGGCATCGGGACTATCATCGTGTCCCTCACCATTTCCTATTACCTCATCAAGAAGGTCAGGTTGGAAAAGAAGAAAATCTATCAGGATATCGATTTAGAAGACATCTAAAACCCCTGTGCCCCATGGTTTGATGCCCCTTCTTGGTGCCAGACTCCAGATTCTCAGATTTTGTTGATTCAAGATTCAAAAGGTTGAGCTGGAAACTAGAACTTGATACCAGATATCATTTCCCCCCTTCCCATCTCCATTCCCTGATCTCAGGGAGGTCTTGGCCCTCTCTGTGGATGTACTCCTGGTGTTCAACCCGTTTATCGCGAACGAACTGCTTGATATATGCGGCTTCCGATGAAAGTTCAACAACCCGGTCTGCCACATCTGCCATGAGGTGGAACCGATCGATGTCGTTTAAGACCGCCATGTCAAATGGGGTGGTCGTCGTCCCTTCTTCCTTGTAACCCCGGACGTGAAGGTTATGGTGGTTGGTCCTCCTGTAAGTGAGGCGGTGAATGAGCCAGGGATAACCGTGGTAGGCGAAGATGATGGGCCGGTTAGTGGTAAATATCGCATCAAAATCCCTATCCGACAGCCCATGTGGGTGTTCTTTCTCCGGCTGAAGGGTCATAAGGTCCACGACGTTAACGACCCTGATCTTAAGATCCGGTGTGTGTTCCCGGAGAAGCTTCACAGCCGCCAGGGTTTCCAGGGTTGGTACGTCCCCGCAGCAGGCCATGACCACGTCCGGTTCCGTGCCCCGGTCCTTGCTTGCCCATTCCCATATTCCGAGTCCAGCGCTGCAGTGCTCGATGGCCGATTCAATGTCCAACCACTCCGGTTGTTCCTGTTTTCCGGCAACGATGACGTTCACGAAGTCCCGGCTGCGCAGGCACTGGTCAGCAACACAGAGGAGGGAGTTGGCGTCGGGGGGGAAGTATACCCGAATGACGTCAGCCTTCTTGTTGACAACGTGGTCGATGAAACCGGGGTCCTGGTGGCTGAACCCGTTGTGGTCCTGCCGCCAGACGTGGGAGGTAAGAAGATAGTTCAGGGACGCGATGGGGCGTCTCCAGGGGATTTCGCGGCTGGCCGATTTCAGCCACTTGGCGTGCTGGTTGAACATTGAGTCAATAATATGGATAAAGGCTTCGTAGCAGGAAAAGAATCCGTGCCTCCCGGTGAGGAGATACCCCTCTAGCCACCCCTGGCAGGTGTGTTCGCTTAGTATCTCCATGACGCGTCCGCCCGGTGAGAGGTTCTCATCTCCCTGGAGAATCTCTTCCATCCAGGCTTTGCCGGTCACCTCGTAAAGGGCATCCAGGCGGTTTGAGGCGGTCTCGTCAGGGCCAAAGACCCTGAAATTGCACTGCTTGGCGTTGTATTTCATGACGTCCCGGAGATAGTACCCCAGGATCCTGGTGGCCTGGCCCGAGCTTTGCCCGGGCAGAGGCACATCCACTGCGTATTTCCGGTAGTCCGGCAGCCGAAGGTCTTTGAGCAGCTGCCCCCCGTTGGCATGGGGGTTGGCCCCCATCCTTCGCTTTCCGGCAGGGGCCCACCGGGAAACGGTTTCTTCAGGAGTCCCGTTCTCATCGAACAGTTCTTCCGGACGATAGCTTTTCATCCATTCTTCCAGCAAATTAATATGTTCGGTGTTTCCTTCCAGTTGGGAAAGAGGAACCTGGTGGGAACGCCAGGTTCCCTCGATCTTGATACCGTCTACTTCCGCAGGACCCGTCCAGCCTTTGGGTGTTCGGAGGATAACCATCGGCCAGGGCGGAAGATCTGCCGGATCCGAGGAAACGGCTTTTCCCTTGATATCCCGTATATCGTCAAAAACCTGATCAAGGGTTTTGGCCATGAGCTTGTGCATAGCCCGCGGCTTGTCACCCTCAACGAAAAATGGCTTATAGCCATATCCCTCCATGAGGCTCTGAAGCTCCGTCTTTTTCATGCGTGCCAGTATGGTAGGGTTGGCGATCTTGTAGCCATTGAGGTGGAGAATAGGAAGAACCGCGCCGTCATGGGAAGGGTTGAGAAATTTATTCGAGTGCCAGGACGCTGCCAGGGGACCGGTCTCCGCTTCACCGTCACCTACGACGCATGCCGCGATAAGGTCAGGATTGTCGAAAACGGCACCGAAGGCGTGGGAGAGGGAATAGCCCAGTTCACCACCCTCGTGAATGGAGCCTGGCACTTCCGGGGCCACGTGACTGGGGATGCCGCCGGGAAAGGAGAACTGTGTGAACAGTTTCTTCATGCCCTCCTCGTCCAGGGAAGCATCCGGGTATGTTTCGGAGAAGGTCCCCTCGAGCCAGGTGTTGGCGACCAGGGCGGGTCCACCGTGGCCCGGACCAGTTACGTAGATAACGTTCAGGTCTCGTTCTCTGATTATCCTGTTGAGGTGAGCGTATATGAAATTGAGACCGGGTGTCGTGCCCCAGTGCCCCAACAGGCGGGGCTTAATGTGATCGTAAGAAAGAGGTTCCTTCAGGAGGGGGTTGTCATAAAGGTAGATCTGGCCAACGGAGAGGTAGTTGGCTGCTCTCCAGTAGGCGTCAACCTGAGCTAGTTGTTCCTCTGACAGGGGCTTTGCTGACATCATCATGGCAACTGTCTCCTTAGAGAAAGGTTTCTTGGGAAGAGAACACTACCTCAAGTTTAGGGCACAAAAAAGGGGCGTCAAGTGCGCGCCCGCCGTCGCTCGTTTGGGTAACCCAGATTAGGGAGAAGAACGAGCTATGGCGGACAAAGTGCGCCCGACCTTCGCTCGTCTGGAACTCCAAGATTAAGGAATAGGACGAGCTTCGGTGGGCAGCACAAAACTTAAGGAGGAGCCCCTCGACGCGGCACATTTGCTGACAATGCCTTGCTCGGGACAACTCGCCGCTGCTCGTAGCTATCGTTTTTCGAATTATGGCCTGCCACGAGCAAATAAAAAGGCCACTTATTTAAGGTGGCCTTTTTATGCGTCGAGTGGAGCCGGGAATCGGACTTGAACCGACGACCTACTGATTACGAATCAGTTGCTCTACCGACTGAGCTATCCCGGCACGTCAAACGGCCGCTTATATTATTCAAACGTCCCCAGACTGTCAAGACGAGCGGCCGATTGACGTGGAGTGCAGAGTGCAGTGTGTAGAGTGTAGAGGGGAAAACCGGTTCTGGCTCTGCACCCTGCACTTTGCACTCTGCACTCCGGAGGATAGAGGCGGCCGGATTTTACTCGGCCGTCTCTATCCTCCGGTTCACCAGATCGATAGTACGGACCCGACCGGGGATGACGATCTCGCTGCCGTTCATGTGTTTTAAACGCAGGGTGTTTTCCTCCACCTCGATGAGGTCGATGTCGGTCAGGTGACGGTGCTCATTCTGGTAAAACAGGACGAAGGCCGCTTCGTCGCACATGGTTAAGATCCTCCAGAAAAAATTTCGTATTTCACATTTCAAATTTCAGGTTTCAAAGCGTCCCCATTCTAGGGGAGGAAGGGGCGGTGTGCAAGAGGGGGGAACGGCGGTTTGAAAGTTTGAGAGTTTGAAAGTTTGAGAGTTTG
>CBFDCL010000084.1:0-9116 GCA_965603295.1 uncultured bacterium
GTAAAATTATTTCCCCGGTATTGACGATCCTTTAACTCCAAACCGGGCGGGAGCGGCTTCATGCGGCTCCGGGGGTTTCAATAGAAGAAAGGCCGGAAAAATGGATTTTGGTGATCCCCGCTTCCAGGAGGTTTTTTTCGACATTCACAGAGACCTTCCCCGGGAGGGTCCTGGGAGCCTAGCTTCGGCCGAAAAAGCCCTGAGGTTAATGCCGGATCTGCCAGCCAAACCGGACATTCTCGATGTCGGATGCGGCCCGGGGCTGCAGAGCATCTATCTCGCGAGATTGACGGACGGACACGTCACCGCGGTGGACAATCATCAGCCCTTCCTCCATTGCCTGGAAAAATCCGCGGGCGATATGGGGTTGAGCCAGCGCATTACCCCGCTAAACGCCGACATGAACCATCTCGATTTTCCTGAAGGCAGCTTCGATCTCATCTGGAGCGAGGGGGCTTTATACCAGATGGGTTTTTCCAACGCCTTGAACTCGTTGAGGCGCTTTATCAAGCCGGGCGGTTACCTGGCCGCCACGGAAGCGGTCTGGCTCAAAAATCAGGATCCCCCTTCCGAAGTGTGGGATATCTGGAAGGACGAATACCCGGCTATTTCCACAGTCTGGGCGAACAAGGAGATGATCCGTGACGCCGGTTACAACATGGCGGGTCATTTCACGCTCCCGGAAAGAGACTGGCTCGAGGAATACTACGCCCCTTTGGAAAAACGTCTGGATTATCTGGAGCAGAAATATTCAGGGGATACTATTGCCCTGCGGGTAATCGAATATTCAAGGAAGGAGATCGACGACTACCGGAAATATTCCGACTGGTACGGCTACGAGTTCTTTATCTGCACTAAAAAGTAAAGGAAACGTTTAGCGTTACCGCAACTGTTTGGGATACGATCCAAGATGCCCTTTCGAGGGTGCATTTCGTTATTGGACATCTTCTGGTCAGAACGTCCGACCCAAATAAAAATACAGGGCGTTCCGGCCTCCCTCTGCGTGTCCCACAGCCATGTAAACGGGGCCTATAGGCGAGTCCGCCCCAACGAATAACGAACCGGCTATAAGCAGGGAGTCAAGGTCAGCATTATCGAGATCGTCCCACACGTTTCCCGCCTCGAGGGACACGCCCGTGTAGATCGGAAGCCCTTCCATGAGGGACGTCAGCCCCCCCCAGACGCGGTGGTAATAACCCAGCATGATCAGGCCAAAGTTCTGCCCCCGAAGTTCCTTTCCCCCGTACCCGGACAGGTTCTGGAAACCGCCCAGGGTGAACTGATCGTAAACGGGGGCGTCGTTATCCCGCGTAGCTCCGAACCGGAGACCCGTGACAACCGTGTTCCTTCCGGTAGATACAGCTCCGAGCCAGTCGAGGGAAAACTGTTCGTAAGAAGCGTCCGCCCCCAGGCTTTCCCTCGAAAGAACCGCGTTGGCCGAACCCCGGGATCCGTGGTGGGGGAAATTGACGTTGTCGAGGGTATCAAGGGACACCGTGAGGAAAAAATCCCCCCTTTCGAAACGATCCACCTCCGGAGGAACGGTTCCCACGAGAAGGTCCACATCCCCCCTCCCACGCCTGACCCCCAACCGGAACTCCCCCCAGTTTCCCATTTCGCTGCCCGCTGCCAGGGTGGCGTGGAGGTCAGTGACGCGATATTCGGCGGTCCTGTCCCCATCGGAGTCAAAGGAAAAGAAGTTGTTCTGGCTGACCTCCAGGTCCGGGGCAACGAACAGCTTCAGCGACTTTTCCAGGGGCAGGTGAAACCCGGTGAACAACCGTCCTCGTTCTCCGACTTCCAGGTCGGTCCGAAACTCACCGGCCAGACGGGTCACCTCCGTTCTCGTGTAACTGATCCCCGCATTGTAGCTGTTGGCCCCGTTTACGTCGCTCTCCAGGTTCACCCCGAACCTGAAGTAGCCGGGGCCCCAGGATCTCGCCCTGGCGTCGATCACCAACCCGGTGCGGTTATCTTCCGTCACCACATCGTAGGTTACCGTGTCATAGTATCCGAGACCGTAAATGATGTTCAGGTTATTGGACAGTTCATCGACATCGAGGGGCTTTCCGACAAAGGATTTCAGTTTGGATCGGATCACCTCCGGTGATATCCGGGAGTCGTTTGTCACCCTGACGAAATCGATCCTCGGCGCTTCAGAAGGAAAGACTTTCCTCTCCGAAACGTGCCTTTCGAATTCCTCCTCGGATATGGAGTACTTCGCCAGTTCCCCGCCTCGATTTTCGGTCGCCTTCTCCCCGATGGAGATGGCCTCCGGCCCCCGATTAAAATCCAGCGTCGTGATGTCGCCCATCACTGGGTGAATGCGGACATCCCTGTCGGTAAGAGTGGCGATTTGCCTCTGGACGTTCCGGCGGGTGAGGAAATCGCTGCTCTGCTCCAGGATCTCCAGGACCGAGTTCAGATCCTCCTTCGTTTTCAACGGAACCGTCAGGTCAACTACGATGAGCACATCGGCGCCCATGTCCCGGGCCAACTCCATGGGGAGGTTAAGGGCAATACCGCCGTCCACAAGGAGGCGGCCGTCCACCTCAATGGGGGAAAACCCTCCCGGTATGGACATGCTGGCCCGCAGCGCCATGGAAAGGTCGCCGGTGCCAAGGACTACAGCTTCCCCGTTCTCGATGTCGGCGGCGACGGCCCGAAAGGGAATGGGAAGTTCATCGAAATCCCGAACCTGCCTTGCCGGCAGGAGAAGGGATTTGAGCAGCAGGTTGATCTTCTGCCCCTCGATCACCCCCCTGGGGGTTGTTAATCTCCATTTCCTGAACCCCACCGGGGTTTTTACCAGGTATTGGCTGTCGTCCCTTTTCCTCCGGAAGGAAAGGTCTTCCCTCTTAGGGTCATCCCGGAAAAGATCTCCCCAGTCAAGATCCAGAATCAGCTTCTCCAGACAATCGGAAGACATACCGGAAGCGTACAGGCCGCCCACGAGGGATCCCATGCTGGTGCCGGCAATGAAATCGACGGGGATCCTCATCTCCTCGAGCACCTTGATGACGCCAACGTGGGCGAACCCCTTGGCCCCTCCCCCGGCCAGAACCAGGCCGATCCTGGGGCGCTGAACAGCGCCATCCTCTTCGGCCTGGGCACTAACGGGGAGAACCAGCAGGCAGGCCAGGGAAACCCATAGAGAAAACTTTCTAGACACGTCTGCACCTTCTCGGTCAGGGTCCGACCTGGATCACCGGACGGGCCGGGGTAAGTCGTTAATTTAGCATAATTAATGAGTGACTCGTGATTGGTGATTGGAGTTAAAGTCCAAAGTCCAACGCCTAACGCCTATAGAGAAAGAGCAATTGAGGGTTGAGGGTTTTAACTTCAAACCTCAAACTTTCAAACCCTCAAACTCAGTTTTTTCTTAATTCTCAATTAAATTTTCCCCACCTCCAGACCCTCTCCCAGCGCCTTGTAAAGGTAGACCGAGGCAAAAAGTTCATCGAGGCGGGCCCGTTCCAACAGAAGTTCCACCGTGTAGAACTCCTGCTGGGCATTGAGCAGTTCCAGGTAACTAGCCCGCCCGGTCCGCCGGTGCGCGGTAGCTTTCGGGCACCAGGTCGGAGGGACGCTGGTACTCGGAGCTCACCGCGAAACCCGCGACCACAATCAGGGCAGCCACCATGCCGGAGAAGTGCCAGAGGAAGATCCCTGTCTTTTTCCGGTTTTTCCCGTTGTTTCTGATATATGCCGAATATCGTGTCATCTCATTGATCCTTTGATGTGCATATTCAGGCATTCTTGCCCGTCTTTTTCCTGCCGAAGATTTTTTCAACCAGAACGTAGAATAAAGGTGCGAATATGATCACCAGGAACGTGGAGGTTACCACCCCACCCACCACTCCGGTACCGATGGCCTTCTGCGCCCCCGCTCCGGCCCCGCTCGCAAGAGCAAGGGGGAGAACCCCGAACCCGAAGGCCAGGGATGTCATGATGATGGGGCGCAGCCTCAGCTTCGCTCCCTCCAGGGTCGCGCTGACAATATCCATCCCCTCTTCCAGGCGGGCCTTGGCAAACTGAACGATGAGGATCGCGTTCTTCGTAGTCAGGCCCAGGATGGTGAGCAGCCCGATCTGGAAATACACGTCGTTGGGAAGCCCGCGCAGCGTTGTGGCGATCACCCCGCCTACGATCCCCAGGGGAAGGGTCATCAGGATCGAAACGGGTATGGTCCAGCTCTCATACAGAGCGGCCAGGCACAGGAAGATCACGAGGATGGAAAAAGCATACAGCAAAGGAGCCTGGGCGCTGGACATGCGCTCCTGATAGGAAACCCCTGTCCAGTCGGAGCCGATGCCCCGGGGCAGCTTTCCGACAAGGTCTTCCATGGCCTGCATGGCCTCGCCCGAACTCCTTCCCGGGGACGGCTCTCCCTGGATGTTGATGGACGGGAACGCGTTGAATCGCTGCAGTTGCTGAGCCCCGTACGACCAGCGGCCGGAAGAGAAAGAGGAGAAGGGAACCATCTTTCCCTTGTTATTTCGCACGTAGAGTTTTTCCAGGTCCTCGGGCAGCATACGGTAAGGAGCGTCAGCCTGGACAAACGTTCTTTTGACCCGTCCTGCCTGGATGAAGTCGTTGACATAGGCGCTGCCGAACGCCGCCGAAACAGTTTGATGAATATCGGAGATGGAAACCCCCAGGACCCCGGCTTTATCCCAGTTGACATCAAGCCGGTACTCGGGGACATCTTCAAGGCTGTTGGGGCGCACCATGGCGAGCCTGGGATCCTGGGCCGCCATTCCGAGGAGCTGGTTGCGGGCCGTCATCAGTGCCTCGTGCCCCAGACCGCTCCGGTCCTGCAGCTGGAAGTCGAATCCTTTGGACATACCCAGTTCCACGACGGCCGGAGGCGGAAAAGCGAACACCTGCGCGTCCCTGAACGTCATGAAATGTCCCATGGCGCGGCCGGCAATGGCGCCCACCTTCAGATCGGACCTGTTTCGAAGGTCCCAATCCCTGAGCTTGACGAAACCCATACCCGCGTTCTGACCGGCTCCTGCGAAACTGAAGCCCGCAATCGTCATGCACGACTCCACCGCTTCCTTCTCGTTTTCAAGGAAATAGTCCTGGATCCGAGTCATGACCTTCTCGGTCTGCTCCAAGGACGAGCCCGTAGGCAGCATGGCCTGCACCATCAGGACCCCCTGGTCCTCGTCGGGGAGATAAGCCGTGGGCATCCGTTTAAACAAGAGACCCATCGCCACCACGATCAGCACAAAGATAAAAACATAGCGCAGTGTCTTCGAGATGGCACGACCGATCAGTTTCACATACCAATCCCTGGCCCCGAAAAACATACGATCAAACCATTTGAAGAAGGGACGAAGGAAGAACACCGCGTTCTCAGCTGGTTCATGCCCCTTGGGCACCGGCTTGAGAAGGGAAGCGCACAGCACCGGTGTCAGGACCAGGGCTACGAGCACCGACAAGAGCATGGAGGTGATGATCGTCACGGAGAACTGGCGGTAGATGACCCCGGTGGACCCGCCGAAAAACGCCATGGGGCCAAACACCGCTGAGAGGACCAGACCTATGCCGATCAGAGCACTGGTAATCTGGTCCATGGATTTTGCGGTGGCCTCCCTTGGGGGAAGACCCTCCTCGCTCATGATACGTTCCACGTTCTCGACGACCACGATGGCGTCGTCCACCAGGAGTCCGATGGAAAGCACCATCGCGAACATGGTCAGCATGTTGATGGAAAAACCGAACAGACCCAGCGCTCCGAACGTCCCGAGGATCACCACCGGCACCGCGATGGTGGGGATCAGGGTGGCGCGCATGTTCCCCATGAACAGGTACATGACCAGGAACACCAGGAGGATCGCTTCGAGCAGGGTTTTAACCACCTCGTTCATGGCCACCTTAACGAAGGGCGTCGTATCGTAAGGATAGATGATCTTCATACCGGCCGGGAAGTATGCGGACAACTCCTCGAGTTTCAATTTGACGGCATCGGCAGTGTCGAGGGCGTTGGCGCCGGCGGCCTGACGGACGGCAATAGCCGCAGTCGGCTGACCATTGAAAAACGGATTGAACCCATAACGCTCGGCACCCACTTCCGTTCTGCCCACGTCTTTCACGCGGACAACGGAGCCGTCAGGGTTGACGCGCAGGGGGATGGCGGCGAACTCCTCGGGGGTCTGAAGCAGGTTCTGGATGACGATGGAGGCGTTTAACCGTTGGCCTTTCAAGGAAGGCGATCCGCCGAGCTGACCGGCGGAGACTTGCACGTTGTAGGCCTTAAGCGCCAGGATCACATCCTGGATCGTCATACGGTAATCGCTTAACCGGTTGGGGTTCAGCCATATCCGCATGGCGTATTGGGAGGACATGGACTCAACTTCGCCCACTCCCGGCACCCGTGCCAGTACCTTCTCGATGTTCGATTGGGCATAGTCGCCCAGGTCGAACGAATCCATGTCGCCGTTTTCCGAGGTCAATCCGATGATCATCAGGTAATTCCGGGTGGATTTGCTGACCTGGATTCCCTGGCGCTGCACCACATCGGGCAGACTTGCCATGGCGAGCTGTAGCTTGTTTTGCACCTTGGCCCAGGCGAGGTCCGGGTCGGTCCCCGGGGCGAAGGTGAGCTCGATCCTTCCGGCGCCGGATGAGTCGCTCGTTGCCGACACATAGAGCATCTTGTCGAGCCCGGTCATCTTCTGTTCGATGATCTGAATGACCGTGTTTTCAACCGTTTCGGCCGACGCCCCGGGATAGAACACATCAATGGCGATGGAGGGCGGGGCAATGGGGGGATACTGGGAAATGGGAAGGTTGTAGATCGCCAGCCCACCGCCTACCATGATCACGATAGCGATGACCCATGCGAAGACAGGCCGTTTCAGAAAAAATTTCGATAACATTTCGTGTCTCCGTTATGCCGGATCTGCCGCGGTATGAAGGATGTTTTTTTCTAACGACCCGGACTTGGGTTCGTTTCTCTCGAAAGGAACGGCCTTCACCGGCGAACCCGGACGCACCCACTGCATCCCCTCGACGATCACCCGATCCCCTGGAGCAAGACCGTCCGAAACCAACCACCGGCCTCCGATGGCTCGATCGAGGTTCAATATCTTCTGTTCGACCTTTTCGGCCTCATCCACAACCATGGCAAGTGGATTACCCTTTGGGTCGCGGAAAACGGCCTGCTGCGGGATCAGGATCGCCTGCTCGTTGACCCCTTCCGTCACAACCGCCCGGACGAACATCCCCGGCAGAAGAATCCCTTTCGGGTTGGGGAAAACAACGCGCAGGTTTACGGAACCTGTCGATGGATCTACTGTCACATCACGGAATTTTAGAGTTCCCAGTTGGATATGCTCCGTTCCGTCTTCAAGGAACAGCCGCACTTTGTCCAGGTCTTTCCCTTCCTGACTGAACTGGCCGCTCTCGATCCGGCGGCGAAGGCGCAGCAGTTCCATCGAGGACTGGGGTACATCGACGAAGACGGGATCCATCCGCTGGATGGTTCCAAGTGCGACGGGCTGGTGGGCCGTCACAAGGGCTCCTACGGTGACGTTGGACTTGCCGATCCTTCCGGAGATGGGGGCCGTAATCCGGGTGTAACCCAGGCTGATCCGGGCTGTCTCAAGGGCCGCTTCTCCCTGCCCGATGGTGGCTTGGGCCACGTCGATAGCCCTCTGGTCGCTTTTCACCTGGGCCTGGGCGGACCGGAGGGTCGCCTCGGCTATCTCGGCATTGGTCATTCCCTCATCACGCTCCCGAAGGGAAACAGCGCCTTCCTGAGCCAGGCTCTCGAGGCGCTGCCGGTTGGTAATGGCCAGATCCAGAACAGCTTCCTGCTGCCCAACCCCGGCGAGACTCGCTTCCAGAATTGCCTGGGCCCGTTTGACGCCTTCCCGCGCGCCGTTCAGATTGGCCTCGGCGTTCTTCACGGCCGCCTGAAACGGGGCGGAATCGATCTGGTAAAGGACCTTGCCGGCCTCCACAAAAGAACCTTCGGTGAAAAGGCGCTTTTTGATTATGCCGCTCACCTGGGGCCGGATTTCGGCAACGAGAGAAGCGGAAACGCGGCCGGGGAGTTCTGTGGTCAGCACGAGTTTTTCAGGCTGCACGGTTACAACAGCTACCTCGCGGGGCGGCCCTGCTTGCGGTCCACCGGCTGGCCCGTTGCTTTTCCCTTCCTTAGCTGAACCGGTTCGAAAAACATAGACACTCACGATCGATACCGCTGCTACAACGGCAACTGCCAGCATGACTTTTGATACCGCAAAACCCTTTTCTCTCTTTTCCCTTTCCCTGTTCATTTTCAAACTCCCTTCAATATCTTTCCCGAAGAACGGATATTCATAAGATGAAAGTGGACCGACTCAGATGTCCTCATCGCAGCTCGCAAGGCGCAGCAGTTCTCTTTGGATGCCCTCCTTCTGCCCATCATCGAGCATCGAAAGGTTGAGCAGGCTGTGGAGCTGAATCCCCATAGCTGCGAAGAACAGGATGGATGACCGAACGGCGTTGTGGCCGGTAGCCACCCTGGTATTGAAACGTTGGTGCATCACTTCGCGGGTTTTTTTGGTAAGGTCTGGGTTATTGGCGACCACGGCCAGCAGGGCGGCGCTTAATCGGCGTTTGGACTCTGACTCCCTCTGCATAATTCGCATCTCGATTATCAGGTCGTTGTCACTTTCCCCTGGGAACTCTTCCTTAATCTCCTCGCGAATTTCCTCGAAATGCTCCACCATGCGGTCGATCATGGCCTGGAGCAGCGCCTCCTTGGTGGGAAAGTTGTACATCAGCCCTCCCTTACTGACTCCTGCCTCCTTTGCCACGGCGTCGAGGGTCATATGCGCGGCCCCGGATTTAATAACGATCGCTTCAGCCGCATTGAGAATGGCGTTCTTTGAACTGGGACGTGCCATTTGAATCACCTCCGTAAGCTTTTAAATATACCGACCAGGCGGTATAGTATCGGTCCAAAAAGAAAACCCGCAAGGGTCTATATCTACCGACTGGTCGGTAGAGTAATGCATCGTTTATTCTTTGTCAAGGGCCGAATTGCAGGGTTAAATTAACAGTTTAATTGACTGGGATTGCAGCGAATTAATATTGGTGTCAGAGCACTTTCCTCT
>CBFDCL010000085.1:0-9076 GCA_965603295.1 uncultured bacterium
AACGGGGAAATTAAAGGAGGTAGTCGCCATGAAAAACTTAATCGCCAGGACAAAGGTTCTCAGGGGGAAGATCAGCCTGATGCTGGCTCCCTTGCTTCTCGTCGCTGGCACGGCGTTTGCCGAAACGGCGGGGAATACCGGTTCAGGCGGTATGAGTCCTCTGATGCTCGGGTTCCTCGTCTTCTTCGGGGTTATCGTCATGCTGCAGCTGATCCCGGCTGTCGTGATCTTCGGTTCCCTTATCTCCGCTGTGTTCAAGCGGTCGAAAAAGGCCACGGAGACCGGCACAATCAAAGAGCAGGCTTGAGCGGGCCATTCCGAACGGACTGCCCAGGACTTGTCATGAGACGAGGGTGATAGACCATGGAAGTTCTTCTCATTGCCGATGAGGACCAGAAGAATCGGGACCAGATCGCGGAACTTTTCGACGAATCGGATTACCAGGTTGTGGCTGCCGATTCCGTCGACGGGGTGATGGGCGATGTGCTCAGGAAAGACGCCAAGGTCGTTCTCCTGGGGACTGTTTTCGACAATATCCCCGCCAGCGATCTGATCCCGGTCCTGAAAAGCTGTAACAGGAATCTGACCATCATTCTGATTTCCAATGAAGTATCCCTGCCGTTGATGAGAAAACTGAGGCGGGAGGGTATTTTCTATCATGCTCTAAAGCCCGTGGAAGCTGTGGATGGGCAGGAGCTGCTTCAGGCTGTGCAATGTGCCTTTAACAACGCTGTGCATTAGCATGGTGAATAGGGATCGATGAGGGATGGCGGCCTTGAGAGGGGAAACCTTGTGCCGGGCCGCAAAGGGAGGAACGGGATGAAAGGGTTGGGATTTCTGGCGATGGTACTGCTGGCCATAGAGGTAGTGGCCCAGCCGGCGTGGGCGGTGGATACCGCACGGGCCGACCAGAACGGCTTTCTGGTCCTCCTGTTCCTGGGAGTTTGCGCCCTTATCGTTGTGGCCCAGATGGTTCCTGCGCTGATCCTGATGTTGGGGACAATCTCCGGTTTCGCCAAGCGGGTCGGGGCCAGGAAACAGGTTGGCCTGGCAAGCGTCAACCAGGATGACAAAGAATAACGGAGCTCCGGGTTCACGGGGGACGCCGCTTCAGTTGAGGAAATGACCACAGGAATATCCGCCGGACCAGCCGGCAGGTTTTGAGAAACCGCAAACGCTACAGGAGTGCGCACTCTGGAACCTCAAGAGGCGCCTGGTAATGAACGAAAGGAGATTCAGATCATGAAAATCGCAAGGAACATCCTCTGGACCATCGGACTCACCCTGGGAACTGCCGCCCCCGCCCTGGCTGCCACCGGACGCCATGACAACAGCGGCCTGTTCGTTTGGGCTTTTCTCGGACTGTGCGCCCTGATCGTGGCTGCCCAGGTGATCCCCGCCGTCCTGATGATGATCGGTACCGCCCGAGCGGTCGCCAAGGGGATCAAGGAATCGGAGCTGACCCCGGCGGAGAGCAAGGTCGAGACCGAATAGAAAGGATACGTGGCGTCCAACGGTTGGCGGTGCCCGTGCAGGCGGTATTACCGCCAGGAGGGGAATTGAATATGACCAGCGCATCGAGGTGGTTATACCGTTTGATCGGAGTGGCGGTTCTGGCCTTGGCCATCGCCGCTCCCTGGCCGGGGGGATTGCTCCCGGCTTTTGCCTGGGACGAGGATGATTGTCAGGAATGCCACGGGGACCTCTCTATCAGGGAGGAGGGAGGCAGCTATCTGTATGTGGATCCGGCCCGCTACGAGAGGACCGCTCACGCGGATGTGGGCTGTCCTTCCTGTCACGAGTCGGTGACCGATGATCACCCGGACGACGGGTTGCGACCGTCACGGGCCGGTTGCGGCGAATGCCACGATGAAGTCGAAGCCCAATACGCCGAGAGCAGCCATGCGGAAAATGCGGCCTGTACCGAATGCCACAACCCCCACGAAGTCAAGTCCGTGACACGGGTTTCGGGGGCGGAGGTGAACCGCACCTGTATGGAATGCCACGAAGAGGAGGATGTGATCGGCAACCACGAAGCATGGCTGACCCAGACCACGCTTCATATCCGGGCCCTGCCGTGCACCGCTTGCCACACCGGTTCGGAGAATTATGTGGTAACCTTCTATGTTGAGGCTATTGGGGAGCGGGAAGGCCGGAGCCCCTTGGTGGCCCTGGCAACCCACGAGGAATTGATCCCGCTGGCTGAACAGGAAGGGGATGTGACCTCGGTGGTGGACCGGAACGCTGACGGGCAGGTTTCCGTGGAGGAGCTGCAGCTTTTCTACCGGGAAGGAGGGGATGAAGGCCTGCGGCTCTGGGGCATGATGACGCCGGAAGAGGCGACCCACAATTTCACTACCCTGGACGACCGCTGGGACTGCAGTTTCTGCCACGCCTCGGGCCCGGGGGCGATCCAAAAGGTTTTCGTGGCTTTGCCCGGCGCGACTGGAGACTATACCCGGATCCCGGTGGAGTCCGGCGCAGTCCTTAAGGCCCTGTACGGTACCCCCGACTTCTACATGATCGGCGCCACCCGGTCGAACATGTTAAGTCTGCTGGGGCTCGCCATTGTACTCGGCGGTTTGGGCGTCCCCATGGTCCACGGAACACTGCGGCTTCTGACCATCCGCAAGAGAAGGGAGCACTGAGCCATGCAAGAGAAGGTCTATCTGACACCCACCCCGGTACGCGTCTGGCACTGGCTCAACGCCTTCGGGATCATTACCCTGGTCCTGACCGGTGCGGAGATCCGTTTTCCCGAATATGCGCAGTTTCTGGGCAATTACAAGGCCGCCGTGCGGCTGCACAACACCGCCGGCATCGTGGTGACGCTCTCCTTCGCCTTGTGGTTCCTCTATTACGGCTTCGTGGCCCGCAACCTCCTGCGGCTTTATATCCCCTCGAAAGAGGATATCCGACGGGGCATGATCCGTCAGGCTCTCTTCTACGGATATCTGTATTTCAAAGGCGAGCCCAACCCCCACCAACAGACACCGGATGACAAGTTTAACGCCCTTCAAAAAACCGCTTATGCGGCGATCATGTTCGTGTTCACACCCCTGGTGATCGTAACGGGCGTCCTCCTGATGAACGTTTCCCCGTTACGGAATATGGTGTTGGCGGTGGGCGGTTTGAAGCTCCTCATCGCGGCCCACTGGCTGCTGGCCTGTGTGTTCTGCGCGTTCCTTTTCACCCACATCTACCTGGCCACACTGGGTCACACGCCCTTCGCCCACTTCAAACCGATGTGGACAGGCTGGGAAGAGGCCGGGCACTCTCCCGACGAGAAGGCCTGACGGAAGAGGAGACGGCCATGTTCAGGCAATTCGCCTCCAAAGAAATCGTCAACGTGGCGATGGTGGTCACCGGTTTTACCATCGTCTGCTGCATCCTTCTTTACACGTTTATCAAGGCTGACCTTATGAAGGGGACCGTCAGTTACGAAACTTCCCTTGCCGATACGATATACCGGTCCATGAGATACTCCATGCTCCAGTCCGACTTCGGCAGCCTGGAGCAGATCATTAATAATATCGGGGAACAGGAACGGGTCCAGTACGCCCGGATCTTCGAGGGAATGGGTATCGTTCGATGGTCAAGTGACGAATCGGAAGTCGGCAAAATGGTGGCCAGGGAATCGACAGGATGCGTTAAGTGCCATGATGGTCCCGACCCGGCCACCGCGGTGGGCTCCATGGACCACTCTTCCCTGTACCTGAACGAGCGCGAGGGGAAAGTCCTGTCCATGATCGTGCCCATCCCCAACGATCCGGACTGTTCCAACGGAGATTGCCATTATCATCCTCCCGAAAAGGCTCTCCTCGGGGTCCTTGAAGTCGGGGTCTCCCAGGAGAACCTGGATCACTGCCTCAGTCTCCTGAGGTGGCGCATGGTCGCCTTTTGTGCCATGATTCTCGTGTTGACGATTGGAGGCGTCACTGCTTTGCTGTGGCGCGGAGTGATGCTGCCCCTTACCCTGATGGCGGATTTCGCCGAGGACAGGGCCAAAGGGGGGATCGAAAAGAACCCTCCGAGGGGAACCGGTGACATCAAGCGGCTTGCTGACTCCATCGGGAAGATGGGGCCGGTTGATGGCGAAAGGGATTCCGGGGAAGGGGACGACAGCGACCCGTCCCGGCGTTCGGGGAGGTCGTAAGTAAGGAGCATCACCGCTCAGGACCATGGGGGGCAGCCCTGCTGCAACGACCCGGACCGGGGAAAGGACGGTGCATGAGGAAGAAGCAGGACAGTTCCCCGGAAGACCTGTCTCGCCCGGATCGGATGCAAGAGGAGATCGAGGAGCGTATCAGGATTATGCGCCTCCAGGCCCGGAAAGGCGCCTGGGGGCTCATTTTATTCGTCATCGTAAGCGTCCTTGCCATTCCGGGCTTCAAAGCCCTTCCCTCCCTTCCGGAAAAGGTCCACCAGATCCTGGGAGCTCCCCCCAAGGTTGAATGGATCAGCCTGGCTCTCGTTGTCTACGTCTTTTCCGCTCTGACCCTCACCCTCGCGCGGATTACCCAGGGTTCAGGGGTCTATCGCGGCTGGTCCCATGTGTTTTACATCACCTGCTTTTACTTCTTCTTCGCGTTCACTGATGTCATGAGGGACTCTTTCTGGGCCGTCTTCGTGTCCGGCCTGATCATCCTCGGGCTGGAGAACTTTGCCATAAGGACCTACTGCGGTGAAATGATCGAAGATGAGCAGGCACGGCTGGAAAAAATAAAGAACCGTCAAGAATCCAGAATCCAGGGTTCGGAGTGACAGTGCAGAGGGCAGAGGGCAGAGGGAAGAAATGACGCGGGGATGTGAAGACACGGGGACGCGGAGGTTAATCAATAGATAAGAATTCAGAATCCAGAAAAACCACGTTAAACGTTAAACAATAAACGTTAAACGATAAACCGGTACATCAGACATGTACCGCAACTTCAAACTCTCAAACTCTCAAACTCTTACTTCTCAATCCTCGATTTTCAATTCTCAATAGTTTCTCCTCCATTTTCCATTTTCCATTCTCGTCTTGTTCCCCTAAACTGTTATCCTGTCAGGAATCGCCCACGTCCTTAACGGAACGTTCAAGACACCGAGGAAACGGTGAGAGGGTCTGTCCATGCGTCTCGGCCTGATGATCAAATTCTCTATTATCACCGCGGTTGTACTCCTGTTCACCATGACCGTTTTCACCTTTTTCAACATCCTGACGCTCAAGAGGGCTTTCATGGACGTCTATACCAACGATGTGGACAGCCTGAGCGAGACGATCCTGCGCACTACCTACCACGCCATGCTGATCGGGAGAACAGAGGATGCGTACCAGGCCATGGCGCAGGCGGGTGCCCAGGAGGGGATCGAGAACATCCGTCTCATAGATAAGAGCGGGGAGATCCGGTTTTCCCTTGTCCCGGAAGAGATAAGTAAGTGGATCAACAAGGACACGGATCCCGGATGCAGGATCTGCCACATGGAAGGGACAACCAGGACCGATGCTTCCACCATGGACCGAAGCCGGGTGTTCAAAGAAGGGAACGGGAAAGATTTTCTGGGGGTAATCAGGGGGATCTACAATCAGCCGGATTGTTCCGTGAGCACCTGTCACTACCACCCCCCCGGAGTCAACCTCCTCGGGGTCCTCGAGGTCGTCATGTCCCTGGAGGGGATCCTTGGAAAGGTCGATGATTACCGGAACAACGTCCTGATAGAACTCGTTTTCCTTGTTCTTGCCCTCGCGCTCAGCCTGCACTTGATGATAACCCGCCTTATCGTCCAACCGGTCCACACCCTCCTGGAGCATACACGGGCCCTGTCGAGGGGGGAGTGGCGGTTTGTGGAAAACGCACCCAACGATGAGATTGGAGAGTTGGCTGATTCCTTCAACGAGATGACCCTGAACCTTAAGAAAGCCAGGGAAGACCGGGAGCGGTGGGCGACCACCCTGGAAAGCCGGGTTGAGGAACGGACACAGCAGATCCGGGAGATGCAGTCCGTCCTTGTCCGTTCCGAGAAGCTGGCGTCCCTTGGCGAGCTTGCCGCGGGCATTGCCCACGAGCTCAATAATCCGCTGACGGGCATAATCCTGCACGCGTCCATCCTGCGCCGAAAAGCCCATTTCCCGGAGGATCTGGAAAAAGAGCTCGAGACCATTACCGAAGAGGCGGATCGTTGCGCCAGGATCGTTCGGAACCTCCTTGATTTTTCGAGGAAAACGGAATCTCAGAAGGGCCTGAATAACATCAACGATGTTATCGACCAGGCTCTGGGGCTTGTGGAAAACCTTTCCGTTTTCCAGAACATCGAGATTGTGAAAAAGTATTCCGCCGATATTCCCGAGCTTCTCCTCGATCCGAATCAGATGGTGCAGGTTTTTGTTAACATGTTTGTCAACGCAAGCCAGTCTATGGAGGACGGCGGCAAACTGACTCTCTGGACCGGGCTGGATCTGGACGGGGAAACGGTCATCGTTCGGGTGAAGGATACAGGTCAGGGGATCAAGGAGGAGCACCGGGGGAAGATCTTCGATCCGTTTTTCAGTACCAAGGGAGCCAGGGGGACAGGACTGGGATTATCCGTTTCCTACGGGATCGTTGAGGGGCATGGCGGAACCATCGAGGTTCAGAGCGAGATGGGCAAGGGAACGGTTTTCACGGTGATGCTGCCGGTTTAGTTCGATTTCAAATTTCAAAGTTCAAATTCCAAAGGAAAGCATACCCGGCAAGGCGTTGGTGCTCAAATTTGAAATCTGAAATTTGGAATTTGAAATGAGGGCGGAAGCCCTAATCTTCTCTGTCGCTGGTGCTGATTCCCTGTTTCTTCAAGAGAGCCTGAAAGTTGGGCCGGAGCATGCCGACATCATCCGCAGCTTTGGTGATGTTCCACTTGTTGCGTTCCAGGGCGCTGATGAGAAACGCACGCTCCACCGGCCGAACGGCATCCTCCCTGAGCTTTTTCTTCATGAGTTTGAGTTCGTCGGCAGACGCGGGAACCCGGTCCATGTTTGAAGAGAGATCCTCGATCATGAATTCACTGATCTCCAGATCACCGGGTTGAATAAGATCCCCTTTGGCCAGAACAACAGCCCTCTCGATGATGTTTTCCAGTTCCCTGATATTGCCCGGGAAAGGGTACTGCTTCAGGATCGCCATGGCCGCCGGTGAAAGGCCGCGTACGTCCTTTCCGATCTCCTCGGAATGAACCCGAAGAAAATGGCTGACGAGAATGGGGAGGTCCTCGAACCGTTCCCGGAGGGTCGGCAGATGAACGGGGACAATATTGAGCCGGTAAAACAGGTCCTCCCGGAATTCTCCGTTCGCGACCATTTCCTTCAGGTTCCTGTTCGTTGCGGCGATGAGGCGGATGTCGATCTCCACGGTGCTAGTCCCGCCTACCGGGGTGATCACCCTTTCCTGGAGGACCCTCAGCAGTTTGGCCTGGATGGAAGGACTGATGTTGGACACCTCATCCAGGAACAAGGTGCCCCCGTCGGCAACCTTGAAAAGACCCATCTTCGTCTGGGAGGCCCCGGTGAAGGATCCCTTGACGTGACCGAAAAGCTCGCTTTCCAGAAGGTTCTCAACCAGGCTGGTGCAATCAATGGCGATGAACGGCTTGCTCCTCCGTGGGCTAATCTGGTGCACGGCCTTGGCGACCAGGTCCTTCCCTGTTCCGCTTTCCCCGGTAATGAGCACTGTGCTGTCGGTGGGGGCGACCTGCTGGATCCTGCGACACACCCTTTCCATGGCATCGCTTTCCCCGACGATCTTGTCGCACCCGATCCGGTCGGCAAGCTGCCAGGCCGGGAAATGTTCCTCGAGGAGGATGGTCCGGTAATCAAGGGCCTTCTGGACCTTTTGCAGGATCAGGTCAGCCGTAAACGGCTTCGGAAGGTAATCAAAGGCGCCCATCTTCATCACCTCGACAGCGTTGTCGAGGGTAGAATATCCCGTGATGAAAATCACGGGTACGCTGGGTTGGAGGATCGTGATGGCTTTCAGGACCTCCATCCCGTCCATTCCGGGCATTTTCAGGTCGGTGATGACCGCCTGGAAATCCTTTGCCTGAAGCATTTCAAGGGCTGAATATCCGCTGTCGCTCAGGTCGACCTCGTAACCCTCACTCTGGAGGATATTATAGAGGCCATCCCGGATGGCTTTTTCGTCATCGACAACGAGAATGCGGGCTCCCGTCAAACCTTCCCTCCGATAATCAGTTTTCGAGCTTTTAGCGACCCGTGCTCTTAGACACCTCTTTCCCCCGAAAAGGTTAATGTTAATTGAGATGCCTGGAAAAATATCCCGATTGTTTGTACAGAATATCACAAAATGGT
Source organism: uncultured bacterium (assembly GCA_965603295.1). Taxonomy (GTDB): domain Bacteria; phylum BMS3Abin14; class BMS3Abin14; order BMS3Abin14; family BMS3Abin14; genus JAFGWO01. The sequence continues at coordinate 8,324 of CBFDCL010000085.1, forward strand.
GCAAGGTGAACGGGAGGGGAAACGGTTTGGGAGTTTGAAAGTTTGGGGGTTTGAAAGTTTGAAAGTCAAGATTCGAGTTTGAGGTTTGATGTTTGAGGTTTGAAGTTAAACCTTGGACCTTGGATATATTTTTAAAACTTGGTCCGTCGTAGTCTGGAAGGCGAAATCGAACTTGTTCTGCTGTAGATTCAAGCGAAGGCAGATGGATTTTGGATACATTTCACAACTTCAAACATCAAACGCCCAAACTCTCAAACATTCAAACTCCCTTCCTACCACCGTCGTCTCCTCTGGACCTCCCTTCGGCATCCTTCCAGGTATTCCTCTGATGACATGTCGAACGCATTAGGGACGTGGAGGATCTTTCTGACAGGCATACTCCGCCCCGCGATAACGGCCACGATGTCGAACCGACAGGACGGACAGAGCCTAGGGAAACATGCTAGGAACGTTCGCGCCGCGTTGACGGTTCGGGCGACCTTGATCGGATCCACCGTTTCCAACGGGTGTAAAAGGGCCCCGGGAGCCCTGGTCCTGACCTCTACGAACACCCAGAGTCCGTTCTTCCGCGCGATGATATCGATCTCACCCAGGCGGCAGCGAAAGTTCCTTCTCACGATCCGGTAGCCCTTGAGACGCAGATACCAGACCGCGGTGAATTCTCCGCGGGCGCCTGTTCGAAGATGTCTGGGTCTTCTCGGATGGAACATGAAGGAAATCATGCAAGGAAAGGACCAGAAAACAGGGCGCAGG
>CBFDCL010000086.1:0-9046 GCA_965603295.1 uncultured bacterium
ACCTGATATTTCTATGACCAGAAAAAAACGCGAAATTCAGAAACGCAAGCGGCAGCAGGAATCGAGATCGGAACCCGCCTTGGAAACGAATGTGGATTCCTTTTCCGGTCAGCCGGAGGAAGGGGAGTCCGAAAGGATCGGCCTGCAGAAGGGAAGCCGCGTTGTCACGTCCACGGGGCCGGTGTCCCCTCAGGGCAAATCCGGAACCGCCACCAGGCCCTTCCAGGCGGGGGAAAGGGCGGCTTTTTCCAGGGGCAGGGAAAATCTCCTGCTTGGCCTCCTGGCTCTGTACGTCTTTCTGTTGGGTCTCGGTACTTTCGGTGAACTGTTCGAAGTGGAATGGATCCTCAACCTGCCTCTCTTTAAGTGAGATAAACCCTTTCGGGGGGGGCCTGATTTTGGGGAGGCATGGTGGTGAAAAGGGGAACCCGGCGAAAATTCCCTCAAGGCTTTTTTACTGCCTGTTATGGCTGCGGTCATCCTGGTGACGGGGTGTGTGGCGTCGCACCACGTGTCATCTGCAGTTCATGAAGGGTCGGGGGTTCAGGGTCTGGTGTTTCTTCGTTCCACAGGTCAGCCTTTTGAAGGGGCCCACGTCTACGCTTACCGCGATTCTGGCAAAAACCTGATCGGGGTTGCGGACTTTGTCAGCCGGGGGATCGGCCAGGACGGTTCCTTCACCCTGCAGCTCGAGCCGGGTGAATACTACTTCGTTTCCAGAAAAAGGGCGTCCGGGGCAAACTTTGGCCCTGTTTTGACCAGGGACCTGTATGATCATCGGTTCCAGGAGAAACCGGTCCGGATCACCGCGGGCCGGTATGCTCACTAGGAATTCCAACGGGTTGAGCTGGCGGAACCGATGTTTTTCCAGGTGTTCACCGAGGCTGGCAGAAAAACCGATACCGGGATCAGGGGAAGGATCCTCGATGATAACAATGGACCGATACAAGGGGTTTTTACCACCGCCTACAGCACCAGTAACATGAAGCGTCTTCCGGATTTTGTTTCCACCCTTACCGGGGACGACGGCTTCTTTGTTCTCTATCTCCCCGTAGGAGGAAAGTGGTATGTTGGAGCGAGATCCCATGCCAGGGGCGTTCCGAAGCCGGGTGAGCCGGTGGTAAAATATGAGGGCTTAAAAGACAACTCTATCCAGGTCCCGGAGGGTTCTTTCTTTAATGGGGTTGACATAACATTACGGCCGTTTTCCTCCCGACCACCGGCAGGCTACAAACCGTATTGAGGAGATAAAACGGGGAAAAACAATGGCTTCCGAGATTTTCCCGTCACTGACATCTCTGGTCAACCGCCTTGCTTCCTCCCCTTTCCCCGGGAAAGGGGAGGAAAGTGCGCATGGGCTTCGGCTGGAAGTCCTGGGTGAGGCGGTTAAAGCCGACGCTTTTGCCCTGCTGAAGGTTTCCGTTCATGAGGAGATGGTTACCGTTCTGGTGGGGGCCGGGATGCACACCGCCTCAGAAAGTTCCCGGACGAAGCAACACTCGGTTTTTCTCACGCAGTTGGCATCGGGCTGTGGAGATCATCAGACTGTTTTCTCACCTGAAACGATCCCGGAGGATCCTTTCCTGGCCGCTGAGGGAGCCCACAGATTGCTTCTGTCCTGTACCGGGTTGGGGGCCGGACAGGTGGGCACCCTTGCCATTCGGCGCGGGGGCGAGGATTTTACCCCTTTGGAGATCAGCCGGTTCGGGGCCATTTCCTATGTCCTTAACCTTGAGATGCGTTGCCGGTTGATCCTGGAGGATAACACCCGGTTCGGCACCCGTGATCCCGTTACGGGTCTGGGCCTTTTTCCCCAATTCCACCTCACTCTGGGAAGGGAACTGTCGAGGAACCGGAGGAAGGCCGGTCAAGTGACAGCCGGAATCGTTTCGCTGGAGCCCGGGGATGGCCAGGATCCGGAAGAAGAGGATGTGGTGTTCGTTGCTGAGGCCCTTGCCGAACAGTTCAGGGATTTTGACACGATCGTCCGATACAGCAGGCGGGAACTGGCTTTAATCCTGCCCGATATCGGGGGAGAAGAAGCGTTTGGAGTGGTGGACCGGGTGCTAAAAGCGATCATCCCGGGCGGGGAGCGGACTCTGCCGCCGATTCATATTGGAATTTCGTCCTATCCGGAGGACGCCTCCACCGTCGAAAGGCTCATCGAGACCGCCGAGGCAGCTGTGAACCTGGCCAGAGAAAAGGGGCCGTTCGCTATTTCCCGGTGGAAGGATTGAGGGATCTAAGGGAAAGACCCGGGGGTCAGGAGTCCTCAGCCGGTAAAACAGTGCAGCACGCAGAAGGAGTCAGGGTTGCGGGTATTCTTCCGGAATCCCCTTTGCCGGTACCCTTCTTAAAAGGCCGTTTAACCTCCGTGACAGGGCCGCGACCGTTTTCTCGTAAGGCAGCCGCCTCGGGAGGATTCGTGCGACGCGGGAACCGGTTCTGGAATCCACGAAATAGGCTTCCGCCCTCAGGAATGATTCGGGTGTATCATAATATTCTTTTCCCTTGCTCAGGAGACCTGTGACCACCCCCTGAAAAAGGTTCTCTTCAAAGCTGTGATACTCCCCGTTACCGTGGGCCAGAACAAGCAGGTCCACCCCGAGTTTTTCCCCGATGATGGAGGCGCTCGCCATGACTTCCTCCGGGGAAGGGTTCCCCTGATTCCCCATGTAGCCGAAGGCTGAGGCCAGGGCGGTGAACGCTTCGGACAGGTCTTCCTCCTCCATCAGCCTTTCGCTGAGATCCTCAGGGGCGAGCACGTCGTACCCGCGGTGCACCATGACCACGGAAAGGGCTTCCTGCATCATTCCCCCCATCCGGTTGGATATATCCGTATCTTCGGACTTGAAATATTCCCTCCCGGTGAGAACCGTCATGCGAACCGGCAGGACCGCTACTGTGTTGAATGAAGCCGGGTCCCAGAGGGGGATGGGAGGTCCCCCGAGTCCCGCGCACCCAAGGGTCAGGAGTAAGGGGAGAAGAACGAGGATCTGTATTGCGTTTTTCCTGGTTAAGGGGGACATGGATGTATTGTATCGTATGACCCGGTGATGGAAAAGGGGAAGGAAAAACGTCCAATGTCCAACGTCCAACGTGGGAAACCGGTGATTTGTGACTGGAAATTTGAAAGCTTCAGCCTGAAGCCTGAAGGTTAAAGGGAAGACAGTTTCTTATGATCGGTTGTTGGATTGAACCAATCACTGATCACAAATTACGGATCACTTGGTTATTCCTTGGATCTTGGATCTTGGATCAATCCTCAATTTTGAATCACGGACTGACCTCAAGCGGTTAGGCGCGAAGAAGGGCAATCGGCTTATCAGTATCCAGGACGTGTTGTGCTCCCGCCTTTCGATCTTCGAACCTGGCGTTTGGCCCTCGGGCTGGAACCGGGCCTTGGACGGTTGTGCGTGTGCTTTGCGGCTTTCTTTCGCTTTTCCTCCCGTTCCAGGGCGGCCATTTTTCGGATCGTAAATTCCGGTGTCCGATCCTCTCCGAAATCCTCATCGTAAGGGACCTGTGACGGAACCTTGTGTCCGAGCAGTTCCTCGATGCCGGGAAGGGTGTAGACGTACTGGTCGCAGGCGAGGGTAAAGGCTTTTCCGCGTTTGCCCGCCCTGGCGGTGCGGCCGATGCGATGGACATAATCCTCCGGGTCCTGGGGGACGTCATAGTTGATAATGTGGGTGACATCGTCGATATGAAGGCCCCTCGAGGCTACGTCGGAGGCCACCAGGAGGGGCAGTTTCCCCTTTTTGAAACTTTCCAGAACCCGGTTGCGGACAGCCTGTCTCAGGTCTCCGGTGAGGAGCGCAATCCCCTCGTAGCCGTGATCTTTCAACTTGTGGACGAGCCAGGCAGCCGTAATCTTCATGTTGGTGAAAATCAGCCCCTTGGGGATTTCCTCCTTCCCAAGGATACCCAGCAGAAGGGGAAATTTCAGGTCGCGATCCACGTGGTAGATGGTCTGGTCGATGCCCTCGGCTGCGATCTTCTCCGGCTCAACCTCCACGTCCCGCGGCTTGTTCATGAATTCCCGCGCAATGCTTCTCGTCCGGCGGTCCAGAGTTGCCGAAAAGAGGAGGGACTGCCGTTTCCCGGAGGGAGGCAGCCTGCGGAAGATGTTTCGAAGCTCGTCCCAGAAACCCAGGTCCAGCATCCTGTCGGCCTCATCGATGACGAGGTAATGGACCTGCCCGATGTCGAGCACGCCCCGCCGCATGAAATCAAGGAGCCGGCCAGGGGTGCCGATAACGATATCCGTGCCCGCCCGGAGGGAGTTCTCCTGGTGGTTGAAACCCTCCCCTCCGTACACGGCTGTAAGCCGGATGTCCGTGTGTTTTCCGAGGATCTCTCCCTCCCGGAAGATCTGGAGGGCAAGTTCCCGGGTCGGGGCCAGTACCAGGGCTAACGGTTTCTTGCGTCCCGGGGGATTCCCCTCATTCAGGATCCGCGTGAAAAGGGAGATGAGAAAAGCAGCGGTTTTCCCCGTACCGGTCTGGGCCTGAGCGCAGACGTCCTTTCCTTCGAGGGCCATGGGGAGGGACTTTTCCTGAACAGGGGTCATTTCCGTAAAACCGGCGTCCCGGATGCCGGCGGACACTGTTTTGGGGAGATCGAGGGAAGAAAAGTCCAGTGCGTGAGAAGGTGAATGCGTGGGTACGTGAATGGAAGATTGATCCGGATCGTGGTTTTGTTCAGTCACAATTATTAATTTTCCTTTACGATTTCGAAAGTTTTGGAGAGGCCTGAGTTTAAGGGAAGGGCAGCCTTCTGTCAATGATCGGCAGGGAGGGTGCTGTGCAGAGTGCAGGGTGCAAAGTGCAGAGGGGATTTTTTGTCCAAAGGCCAAAAGAAAACACGTTGGACGTTAGACATTAGACGTTGGACCTGATTTCCACTCCAAACCTTAAACTTTTAACTCCACCACCAAAAAAAAGTCCCGGTTTCCCGGGACCTCTTTAACTTGGTGGTGACCCCAACGGGATTCGAACCCGTATTACCAACGTGAGAGGCTGGCGTCCTAACCGTTAGACGATAGGGCCACGCGAAAAAACTGTGGTGGCTGGGGAGGGAGGATTTGAACCCCCACATACGGAGCCAGAGTCCGCTGTCCTACCATTAGACGACTCCCCAAACAGGCCTTATTACCTAAAACATATGTGCTGACTTGTCAACGTCTTCCGGGGCTGCCAGGCAATCAGAGGATACAAAACCTCCGATTTTTTGTTCCGGGACCACCAGCCGGCCGTCGGCGATCTTCAGGATGCGCCGGACGCTTCGGGCGCTCTGGTCACTGTGGGTCACCATGATGATGGTCATCCCCTCGGCGTTGAGCTTTTTAAGCAGGTTTATGATCCCGGCACTGGTCTTCGAGTCAAGGTTGCCCGTTGGCTCATCGGCCAGAAGGATGGGAGGCTCATTGACGATGGCGCGGGCCACGGCGACGCGCTCCTGTTCGCCGCCCGAGATCTGGCCGGGGAGGCGGTCTTCCTTACCGCTTAAGCCCACTCGCCGCAGGGCTTCAAAAGCCATGGCCCTCTTCTTCTTCCGTGAGGTCCTGACGATGACCAGCGGCAGCATGACGTTCTCCGCCAGGGTCAGGTAGGGAATGAGGTTGAAGCTCTGGAAGACAAATCCCAGGAACTCGCGCCTGAAATCGGCCCTCTGGTCACCCGTCAGCGAGTATATGTCGATCCCGTCTACAGTGAGGGACCCCGATGTGGGCGTATTGAGCGCGCCCATCATGGAAAGAAGGGTTGATTTGCCGGAACCGGACTCGCCCATGACAGCGACGAACTCACCCTGCTCGATCTCGAAACTGATGCCGCCCACGGCGGGTATGAGAGAGTCGTCCTTACCATAATTCTTTTTAAGGTCGTTGGATGTGATATAGCCCATCTCTTTTCTCCTTACAGGTACCTGAGAGCGTCGTTGGGGTCCAGGCGCGCGGCCATGAGAGCAGGGTAGACGCTGGCGGCGAGGCCTAGTAAAACAGCGGCCAGGGGAGCACCGAACGCGAGAACCGGCGTGATGGGTATCGCCACTTGCGCGCTTTTTGTAAACAGCGGGATGGCTGCCCATGTGGCGCCCAGCCCCAGCGGATAACCGAGGACCCCGGCCAGGACAGAGATGATGGCGGACTCGGTGAGCACGATGCGAATGACTTGGCTCTTCCTGAAGCCGATGGCCCGGAAGATGCCGATCTCGCGTGTTCGTTCCCGGACGCTTCCCATCATGGTGACGAGGACCACCATAGCCCCCACGAGCACGACGATGGAGGACACCCCGAGGGTCAGTTTCCGGAACTGGGCCAGCGTCTCCATCCTGTTTTTGACAACGGACTGGATGGCCATGACCTTGGCACCGGGAAGGGCGTCGGCGATCTGGCTTACCATGTCCTCTATGGGGCAGTCCTTGCAAAGGGCTGCCACTTCTACCATGGAAACACGGCCCTCTTTTCCGAGCAGTGCCTGGGCGGTGGAGAGCCGGGCGAAGGCCAACTGGTCGTCCTGGGAGCCGGTGGGATCGAGGATGCCTGAGACGATAAGGGTCCGGCCGCTGGCCTCGACGGTGTCACCCGTGGACAGGTTCAGGATCCGGGCCGCCTCGAACCCCAGGAGGAGGCTGTCTTCGCCCGGCTCGGTTCCGGTGACCTTCCACCACGGTTTCAGGATATTCGTCGTCTCGAAGTCGATACCGGAAAGAAGCACACGGGTACCCGAGATATCTAGGACGCCCAGGACCATAGGGCCAATGGCGGCGACGTTGCCCGCGTTGGGGATCGTGTTGATCTTGCCCAGATCGGCCTGCCGGATCTCCTCCATCTCGAAGGAGACGCCTCCGAGGGACAGGCCCCCGTAGTTCAGGGAGAGGTTCTCGGTCCTGGGCACCACGAGGATGTTGGCGCCGAACTTCTCCAGTTTGTAGTTGATGTCATCGGTCATGGCCCCGACAAGGGTCATCAGGGCCACAACGGTGGTAACGCCGATGAGGAGGCCGGCCAGGACGAAGAACGCCTTGGCCTTCCGCCTCCTCAGGTTCAAAAGGGAGATGTCTTTCAGGGTCATGATCAGCCTCTCCCGCCGTAGTTAAAGTAACGGGTACCTTCCCTGACGATGTCGGCAGCCTTGATGGTCACCTTGTCACCCTGGACGGTGCGTGTGAGGGGGGAAGGGTTGCAGCCGCCCCTGACCTCGTTGACCTTGATGGAGGCGAACTTAAGGCCGCAGTTGTTGCAGATCATCGAATCACCCTCCTGGCGGTAGCCCTTTCCCGCCGGCCAGCACGAGTCGCAGGCATCGAAGGCGGCCCGGATGACGCCGTCGCTGCTTTTGAGGATGAAGTAGCGGATGGTTGTTCCGTCTTTGGTCTTGTAACTGTAGAACCGGGCCTTGCCGTTGTCGAAATCGCTGACGGGATATACAAATTCCTTGACGTCAGACTGTGCCGCGGCCACTGCCTGGGCCGTGACCGGACCAGCTCCGGAACCCTTTATCAAATAGATCCCGGCCCCCGCTGCAGCAGCGGCGACGATCAGGGTGATAAACAGAGGCAATCTGCTTTTTTTACCCGCCCCGAGGACGGCGGCTTTCTTGGATTCACTCTTGTCGTTCATATTATTCCTGGACATGGTGGTCTCCTTATAATCAGTTCCATGTTCAACGTTCAATGTTCAATGTTTAACGTTTGAAAATTTAATGGGCGGCCCGATCCGTCATTATTGAGCCGATCAAAACGGACCTTCGGGTGGGTTCAAGGTCGAAGGTTCCAGAGGTTATCCCTCTTCCGGAAACGCCGAACGGGTAGGCTGATTCAGGAGCGTTGAACCTTGAACTTTGAACCTTGAACGGCTCTGCTCAACAGAGGATTGCGGCGTTGGAAAGGTAGACGGGTATTGTCGGTTGAGAACCTAAAAGATTAAACGTGGGTGGGTGAGTGCGTAAGCGCGTGTGTGCGAGGGATGAATCGGCGAAAGAAAGGATGTCAATGCCGTCGGAAGGTAAATTCCCGGAGTTGGGACAGCATAAGGCTTCGTCAAGCAGAGCTTCGAACCGGCCGGCCTCGAAACCGCAGGTGACCCCGTCCAAATTGCAGCAGGACGGTGCTTCAAAGAAGGCGGCGCCGGCCCGGTCGGGCGGCCTGCAGCAGTCCATGCCACAGTCGGGGGAAAAGGCAAAGGCCGGGGCCCCCATGAGGGTCAGGGCCAGGAGGGCAATGACAAGTATGTTAAAAAATCTCTTTGACATGGCAGTTTTGATAATTATAAACCGTGGAAGAATATAATCAGGTCGTTTCAGTTTGTCAACCAATTAAGTCAACATTGGTGGAAATTGTTTACCTGGTGATCGGTGTTTTGAAGCTTCCAGGATTGCTCCTTTGCCCGAGTGGAAGGTTTCTGGTACCGGGGTGTGCGAGTTTCCGGTCCCATCGGTACGAAAAGGGGGGCAGCGAATCGCTGCCCCCTTTTTATGCTGTTTTATCTTGTTTGGAAGCTATCTCACAATCAGCCTCCACTCCTCAAGAGTACCACCATCTACTCCGCAAACGTCATCGATTATGTGTAAGGTCCATGTACCATCAGCACTCTCCCCGCTAACGGTGGAAAGGGCAACCTCGGGTTGATAGATTCCCAGGAAAGGAGCTGTACCGGTGGTAATCGAATTAATCGCTGCGTCGCTGAAAATAGTATTTGTATAGTTGTTTCCGCTACTTCCGTTGTCAGTCGATATTTCGATCGTGGTGCCTGTAGGTGACTCCAGGAAGATATCCAGATCATCAGTCCATGTATGAGGGATATTAATATCCAGGGTCACCTTGCGCACAGCAGCAGGTCCTCCAGACACATTAATAGTGGAGCTCACCGAGCAGCTCTCCGCAGGTCCGGAGTCGATGTCAATGGGGAAGGTGTCTCCGCTTTCATAGGGGTCAGGCATTTCAGAGACCCAGGTTAAGGCGTTGCCCATCAGCCTTGCACCGTCGGTGGACGATGCCCAGGCACTTGCGCCAAGGGATGAATCGCTGGATGGGGGGTAAAAGC
>CBFDCL010000087.1:0-8971 GCA_965603295.1 uncultured bacterium
GTGGGCCTGGTGGAAGACCATCTCGTCATGAGGTGGGGAAAACGAAAACACCAGGTTCAGGAGTTCTTCCGGGTCCTGGTGCTCGATGAGGGGATGGGACTGCCGGACGAAGAGGTGAAAAAAGGGTTGCGACGCATGTTCTTCGGATCCGCCGACTTCATGCAACGCATGCACGAGACCTACAGGTAACCCTCCTGACCCACCCAAAGCCACGAAACAAAGCGAACAGGGACTGGTCCGTCGCTTTACCCCTATTTTTGATATTTATCCCCGTAATAGAATCCTCCGGAAGATCTTTTCCCATTGAGGGAACTTCTCAGGCACCAAAAACAGAGAAAAAACACCACCCGGTAAACGAATGGCTCCATATCGGAGCCTGGTGGCCCCTTTTCCCAAACACTGGCTCTGACACCAAGAGGTGCTCTCTGACACCAAGAGGTGCTGTGGGGCACTCCAGGGCTCTGACACCAGGGGGTGCCAGGGGGTGACACTGATACCAGGGGGTGACCATCATCACCGTCTTTTTCCATGACAAGGAAGTTGGAGCGCGGTAGTTTAATTAAATGGGTGTTCGCCATGTGTGAAAAGAAATCCTCACGGGGGCAAATGGAAAAACACAATGATGACCACGAGGAAAACCTCTGCACCAGGGGAAAGACATGAAATGAACGAGATCATCTTTGTTGAGGATCTGAAAAAGTCATTCGGGGATGTCGAGGCGGTCGCGGGGATCTCCTTTGACGTCCGGCAAGGGGAGCTGTTCGGCTTTCTCGGCCCCAACGGAGCGGGCAAAACCACGACCATCAACATGCTCACAGGCCTGGCGCGTCCGGACTCCGGGTCGATCCGGATCGGCGGCATTGACTGCACGGGGAACCCCAGGTCGGCCCAGAATCTCATCGGGGTGGTCCCCGACGAGAGCAACCTTTATCCTGAACTCACCGGCTTTGACAACCTGTGCTTCTGCGCGGCGCTCTACGGGTTAGGGAAAGGAAAACGGCAGGAAAGAGCGCGGGAGCTCCTGGAGTATTTTGATTTGGCCGAGGCAGCGGACCGAAGGTTTGGCGGTTATTCCAAAGGCATGAAGCGCAAGCTCACCATCGCCGCGGGGATCATCCACAGGCCGGAAATCCTGTTCCTGGATGAACCCACAACAGGTATCGACGTGGCCAGCGCAAGGCAGTTAAGAAAGCTCATCGCTGACCTGAACCGGGCCGGAACCACCATTTTCCTGACCACCCATTACATCGAGGAAGCCCAGCGGCTTTGCGGCCGCATCGCGTTCATCGTATCCGGCCGCGTTGTGAGGGTGGACACGATGGAGCACCTGCTCAGACCGCTGCAGGAAAAACACGTGGTGCAGATCTCCTGCGCCCAGACACCCGATTGCCTTCAGGACGAACTGGCCGGGTCTTTTCCAGGACTCAGATTCACCGTCCCGGAGCATGGCGTAATCCGGGTGGAAGCCGATGAACCCGTCCCGGTGGGACCACTGGTCCGCTTCCTGGAGGATCGCGGGATCGAGGTCTCCGAGGCCCGCAGGATGCAAGCTTCCCTCGAGGACATTTTTGTGGAGATCACCGGCATCGAGGCCGATGCCATGAGAAAAGAAAAGGAAAAGACGGGAGGCGGCCAATGAAACAGTGGATCGCCTTCTGGAACATCCTTCTCAAGGATATGCGGACCTATTACCTGAAACCGCCAAACATCAGCTGGGGGCTCATCTTTCCTCTGGCATGGACGGGGATGTTCTTCATCAAGTCCGGGAGTGGACTCGGGAGCGTACCGACGCTCCTCCCGGGTGTTGTGGCTCTTTCCATCCTGTTCGGCACGACTTCCCTGCTGGCTGTCACGGTAACCTTTGAGAAGAAGAACCGCTCCTTTGAAAGGCTCCTTCTCGCGCCCATTTCCCTGGAACTCCTGATGCTGGCCAAGACCGCGGGAGCCATCCTTTTCGGGACGGTCAACGCTTTCGTACCCGTTATCATGGCCGCCTTCCTTACCGACTTGTCTCAGGTCGCGTGGGGAGTTTTCCTGCCTGCCGTTGTCATGATCGCCACGGCTTCGACCTTCCTGGGCCTCTTCATCGCTGTCGGGGTCAGTGAGGTGTTCGAAGCCCAGACCTTTTCCAACTTTTTCCGTTTCCCCATGATCTTTCTCTGCGGACTATTTTTTCCCATCGAACAGTTGCCCCTGTTTTTAAAGCCCCTCTCCTATGCCCTCCCCCTGACGTACGGGGCAGATGTGCTTCACGGGGCCGTTCACGGCGAACACATTATGCCCTTTTCCCTGGACCTTCTCCTGCTCGGCCTTTTCTGTGTGGCCCTGTTCGCGGCGAGCCTTCGGAATATCAAACGAAGGTGGATTCTGTAAAGGTCAGCAAAACTCAGAACGAAATTTATAGATCCAGGTTCGGTGGTTTGACAGGGGAATTAATTTATGTTTTATTCCTAATTAGGAATATTTCCTAATTTATGGGAGGTCGAATGAAAGTATCTCCTGAAGAACTGGATCGGCGAACAGACCGTTTCAAAGAGGAACTCAGGCGGTCCGGGGTAAAATTGACCCATCAGCGCCTGGAGATTTTCCGTGAAGTTGCCCAAACCGGGGATCACCCGGATGTAGATACCATTTTTAAAGGCGTTCGAAAGAGAGTCCCCACAATGTCGTTAGACACGGTTTATCGGACGCTATGGATGCTCCATGACTTCGGGCTGATCAGCACCCTTGGGTCGCCCCGGGGAAGAGCCAGATTTGACGCGAACATGAGGTTTCACCACCATTTCGTGTGCATCCGGTGCGGGTTGACGCGGGATTTTTACAGCGAGGATCTCGATGATCTGAAGATCCCGAGTTCGGTGAAATCCTTCGGAAGTGTGGAAACAACGCAAGTGGAAGCACGGGGCCTCTGCCGAGAGTGCGCTGACAAGGAGAGCTCCGGACCAATTATTTCGAAAGAGGAGGAGGTCTTACCATGAAAAAGAAGCTGACCAACAACGTCGGCGCACCCGTTGCCGACAATCAGAACGTGATGACTGCGGGACCCCGTGGTCCTCAACTGCTCCAGGATGTCTGGTTTTTAGAGAAACTGGCTCACTTTGACCGCGAGGTGATTCCCGAGCGCCGCATGCACGCCAAGGGCTCCGGCGCCTATGGCACCTTCACGGTCACTCACGACATCACGAAGTATACCAGGGCAAAAATCTTCTCCAAGGTCGGCAAGAAAACCGATCTCTTTGTGCGTTTTTCCACCGTGGCCGGTGAGCGTGGGGCCGCTGATGCCGAGCGCGACATCCGAGGTTTTGCCATCAAATTCTACACTGAGGAAGGCAACTGGGACCTTGTGGGCAATAACACACCGGTATTTTTCCTGAAAGATCCCCTTAAATTCCCGGACCTTAACCATGCGGTCAAGCGCGATCCCAGAACCAACATGCGCAGTGCCCGCAACAACTGGGACTTCTGGACCAGTTTACCTGAGGCCCTGCACCAGGTCACCATCACCATGAGCGACCGCGGCATCCCCTCTTCCTACCGCCACATGAACGGGTACGGAAGCCATACGTACAGTCTGATCAACGCGAAGAACGAACGGTTCTGGGTCAAGTTCCACTTTAAGACGCAGCAGGGGATCAGAAACCTGACGGACGAGGAGGCCGAGGCCATCGTCGGGAAAAACAGGGAAAGCCATCAGTGTGATCTGCTTGATTCTATTGATAACGGGGATTTCCCCAGGTGGGACATGAAGATCCAGGTGGTGCCTGAAAAAGAGGCGGCCAACTTTCCGTTTAACCCCTTTGACCTGACGAAGGTCTGGCCGCACCAGGATTACCCGCTCATGGATGTGGGCGTGCTCGAACTGAACCGAAATCCGGAGAACTACTTCGCCGAGGTTGAGCAGGCTGCTTTTAACCCTGCCAATAAGGTGCCCGGTATCGGTTTCTCCCCGGACAAGATGCTTCAGGGAAGGCTCTTTTCCTACGGCGACGCCCAGCGCTACCGGCTGGGGGTCAATCACCACCTGATTCCGGTAAACGCTGCCCGCTGCCCGATGCACACTTTCCATCGCGATGGCCAGATGCGGGTGGACGATAACCACGGCGGCACCCTCGGTTATGAGCCAAACAGCTACGGCGAATGGCAGGAACAGGCCGACTTCCGGGAGCCGCCGCTCAGCCTTGAAGGCGCGGGCGACCATTGGAACCATCGCGAGGATAATGACGACTACTACTCCCAGCCCGGGAACCTGTTTCGGTTAATGAGCCCTGAGCAGCAGAATGTGCTGTTCGAGAACACCGCACGGGCCATGGGAGATGCCCCAAAGAAGGTCAAGGTCCGTCACATCGGCAACTGTTTTAAAGCCGATGCCGATTACGGCAAGGGCGTGGCCAAAGCGCTGAGTATCCCGATGAGCGAGGTTCCTGAATAGGATCAGGGAAGATTCACTGGCAGGGTCAGAAAAGTCAAACAGGCTCAATTCTGGACCGCCGCATGCAGGCCTTTATATGAAAAGGCCCCCGGGGAAGAAACCCCGGGGGCTTTTTTTTAAGAATAAGAAGGAGAGTTGATGCTATCCACCCTCCGGCCCTAAATTAAAAGTAGTACCGGGCCCGCCCCTCTACCTTCCAGTCGTTGAGTTTTTCGCCGAACTCCGTCCCGTCGTTCCCCAAGATGGCGTTGAAACGAAGCCGAAGTTCCAGGTTGGTGATACCGGTGTAAGAGATCTCGGGGATAATGTTATAGGAGGCGTCATCGACGTTGACAATGGATGTGACGGCCGGGGTAACGTAAAGAAGCCCGAACGGCTCTTTGTGACTGGCCCGCAGGTAAAGATAATCCCGCATGAAGTTGGGCCGCTGGTAGGGTTTTGAGGTATTCCTTAAGGATTCGAGTTCCGGATCGGTGGCCGTCCCGATAAAATCGTAGTAATCTTGCGCTTCTTCCTCGGTGTAACCCTTCCCGTTGCGGTAGTATTCGATGATAAAAGTTGTTTCAGTGGGTGTCAGGTAACGGATGCCCAGAAGCCAGCTGGCAGCGTCAAATGTTTCGGTGGTGCGGGACCCGTCGGAGGCGATAACGGGTTTTTCAAAATCGCTTACAAGAGCCCAATCCCCGTGGACCTCGAGATTGCTGGTTATGTTCCGGGAAAAATCCACGCCGAGACTAGGGGTCCGGGTACCCTCGGAAAGTGCCAGGAGATCGATATCGGTGTTGTTCCAAAGGATGTATGCCTTGCCCGCCCAGTTCAGGTCATCCCCCTCGCCGAAATCACCGTTAACATCATCATTTACCGGAAGAGCCACGCCGGTGAAGGCAATGGTTTTTACCGAGCCGGGGAAGCTGAAGACCGCATCGGCCAGGGCCATCCAGTACCCTTCAAGGGCCAGGTCGGGGTCGGAAGGGTTCTTGTCGCGCCCGACGAAATTGACGGGGCTAAAAGCGTACCCTTTACCCCATCGGGCAAGGATCTTCCCCGCCGAGAGATACAGCTTCGGATCAACCTGCCAGGAGACGCTGCCCTCCATGAGGGTAAACCCGTCCTCCCACTCGCCGGCGCTGTAATTCCCCCCCAGCCGGCCAAGAATATAGGCCTTAACTGAGCCTTCCTGCCAGGTCATTTCGGGTTGAAACTCCAGCCCCACGCTCCCCCGCCCGCTGTCAGGTTCTTCGTCGAAGAAGTTCAGGCGATAAAGGGATGATCCCTCGTTGAACCGTACATGATTGGCATCAACCTGGAGGTAGCCCCCGAACTGAAACGGGGACTTTTCGAACTCGCTGACATTGAAGGAAAACTCCTCATCCGCGTTAAAGGACCCATCCGGTTCCTGGGCGAGGGCATGAACCGTCAGGACGAGGAAGAAAAGAATAATAAAGGCTGCCGCCGGGAGGCGAAGATCGAAGGTCACCTTAGTTCATCCACCTTGGGTAGGTAGTTCAACGTAAACACCTCGTTGGCGAACTCCCTGGCCTTGATGTTGGAAAAAAGCATCACGGAGCGGTACCCTTTCTGGAGCGGGCTGTCGGTTTCCAGGACCCCCGGGCGGGAGACTCCTCCCCCGAAATCGGTGATCTTGCTGTAATGTAGGGTTTTGATCAAAAGCCCTGTCGAGGCGAAGCATCTGATCTGTGTCGGGATAAGATCTTTTTTGACAACAGCCATTTCCAGTCTGTCATAGGCCACTGTCCCTGTCCTGGCTTTCAACTCCAGTTGGTACATGTCCCCGTCTTCCTTGATGGAAGTGACGTCGTACTCGGAAGAGTAGTCCAGTCTCAGAAGGTCGGAGTTGTTGAATACTCCTCCCACCACCGACTGGAGGCTGGTTATCCGTATCGGTTTCCCCACGTTGGGGATGTAGAGCCACATGTTATCTTCCAGGCGCAGCGTGGCCCGCCCTTTTTCGCTGGCCGGAGAGAGGAAAAGAGCGATCATCTTGTCCCTGCCCTTTTTGATGGTGTAGAGGACAAATTCCTTCTTCGTTCCGTCCGGTTCGATGTTGATGAGCTTGCGGTACATCTCATAGCTCTCCGGGTTCAGGTTGCGGTCGACCTTCCGGAGGATCTCGTCCCCATCGAGGGCCAGGGCCGGTACGGCCCAGATTCCCAGGGAAAGGACCAGGATCACTGTTTTCAGGAACCTCTTTTTCATGGTGTACCCCTTAATGTTTATCCAATTGGTTTGCCACTTTAATAAAATGCATTTGGCCAGGATTTCAGCTTTATTCAAGGTTTTCCCGAAACAAAGCTAGACGTGCCTCAGCGCCTTGATTGGTTCCATCCTCGAAGCTTTGACGGCCGGCTGGAGGCTGGCGATCACCGCCACGACGAGAACAACCGCCACGGTGGAAATCAGATCCCCCGGGGACAGGGAGGGCTTGAGGATGAGGCCTGTGGACCGGCCGAAGTTAAAGATAATGGGCCAGATGTTGAGCACGGCCACGGCAACGAGGCTTATAACCGTTCCGGCGAGGCTCCCGATGACCCCGAGGAGGAAACCCTCCGTCACGTAAAGGGCCCGTATCCGGCCGGGGAGGGTACCCATGGCCGAAACGGCACCGATCTCCCTGATCCGTTCGTAGACCGCCATGATCATGACGTTCATAACGCTGATAAGAGCGATGAACACCAGTAGAACGCGCACGCTGATGGTCATCATGTCGATCATCTTGGCAATGTTCACGAAGGGAGAGAGCTTCTCCCAGGTGTGGACCTCGAAACGCGGCATGCCCTTCTGGTTCAGTTCGCCGGATAGGGAGGCTTCCACCTCCGCCCTCGTAAGTTCAAGTTCTTCAAAGTCTTTGAGCCTGACGGCGAACTCGCTCACCTCGTTTTTAGTCATCCGTAGGAGGACCTTCGCGTCACTGATGTTGATGTACCCGTCCCGTCCCCCCGGCCCGGTGGCGCTCTCGAGGATCCCCCCGACGATCAGGGGCACGCCGTTCACCGATCCATCCCTGTTGGTGGCGACGACAACGACCTGGTCTCCCACCCCGATCTTCATGCCCCTGGCGAGAAGCTCAGGAATGATGACCTTCCCGGGCGAAAGGGCGCCCGTACCTTTTTCACCTTCGACAATACGTCCAGAGAGCAGGGGCATGGCGGCCAGTTCCTTTTCCGGGTCCACCGCGTTGAATCTGGCGTTGGTGGTTTCCTCGAAATTGCTCAGCATCGCCCCGAACTTTACTCTGGGCGAATAAGACTGAACCATGGGGTTCCCGTCACGGAGAGTTTTGATCAGGGCCGCGTCCTTCGGCGGCATGGTCATGTTAAGAGGAAGGTTGTCGATACTGGCGACGAACCCTTTTTTATGGATCTGGATGTGCCCCAGCATAGAATCGGTGATCTGCCCGATCATCATCCCCTTGAAGGAACCTGAAAGGGATGTAAAAACGAGCACCGAAACCACCCCGACGGTGATCAGAAGGGAAGTGAGGAGAGTCCTTCTCTGGTAGCGCCGGAGGTTTCGAAACGCGATCCTGATGATGTTACCCATGGATCTCCCCTCCCTTCCCCGTGTCCTGGAGAATCCCGTCTTCAAGGGTGAACGTGACTTCCGCTTCCGCCATCACCTTGGGATCCGATTTATCGCGCATTTCCTTCATGATTTTCAGGACGTTCATGGCGGTTGCGTGGTCAAGGTTGGCGGTGGGCTCGTCGGCGAGGACGAGCTTCGGGTCCGTCACGAGGGCTCTCGCCACCGCAACGCGCTGTTTCTGCCCCCCTGAGAGCTGATCGGGGAACTTGTCCTTCATCTCCGCCATGCCGACGGCCTCCAGAAGAGCCATCACCCGCTGCTTCCTTTCGGGGGCCGGGCGGCTTTGAACCATCATGAGGGGATACTCGACGTTCTCGAAGGCGGTCAGGACGGGGATGAGGTTAAAGTCCTGGAAAATGAACCCGATGTTATCGCCCCTGAAACGGGCTGAGGTGTTCCTGTCCAGGGTTGAGACGTCCGTTTCCGACACCGTCAGAACGCCATCGGTAGGAGCGTCCAGACACCCGATCATGTTTAGAAGGGTCGTCTTCCCGCTTCCGGAAGGCCCGACGAAGGAGACGAAGGAAGCGGCCTCAATGTCAAAATCCACCCCCCTGATGGCCTGAACTTCGACCTCCCCTGTCCGGTATGTCTTGACGAGCTCCCTGGCGCTTATCAGACTCATGTTTCGAACCTCCTGAGTAAGTTAGAAAATAGTGTGATGGTTTCCGTGCAGGCGCTACGCACGGGGTCGCACCGTTATTCTACACCCACGTAGAGATATAACTCCTTCAGGGACCGTGTCAAGATTTATTTTTAATATTCTAATATTATGATATATATATTCTTCAGGAAAAGTGCCCGGAACATCCTGCGGAGGGGGAAGGGAGATCCGATCCAGAATCGAAAAATCCGGATCGGCATGGCAGGAAAAGCATCTTAAATTCTCAGGGTTTACCCATGCCTGTAAGCGATCACCTGAACCTTTTCCAGGGTAAC
>CBFDCL010000088.1:0-8850 GCA_965603295.1 uncultured bacterium
CAAACCTCAAACATCAAACATCAAACTTAATAAATCCAACTCACAAACTCTGTCTCTCTCAACCCTGGACTCTGAACTCCCTGTCCACCGAAGCCTCGGCGAAGGTGGATGGACTCCGAGGAAGATAAAAATGGAAACAAAACGCCTGATTTTTATCTTCCTCGGCATGTGGGCCGTCACCTATTTCCCACGCCTTTTGCCTCTGGCTGCCCTGAGCCAGATCCGGCTTCCAGACCGGTTGATGACCTGGCTTTCCTATCTGCCGGCATCCATCCTCGCGGCCCTGATCTTTCCGGGTGCCCTGCTCAGGGACGGGCGGATTGACCCCGGACCGGGGAACCCCGCGTTGTGGGCCATTATCGCGAGTTTTCTTGTGGCGGTGAAGACGCGCAGCCTCATTCTGACGATGGTGACGGGGGGGGTTATTATGTTCATCGGGCAGGCCATAATCTAGCAGCAGTAGGAGTAGCAGTAGCAGTGGCAGTGGAAACAGCGGCTATGCTCTTGCTGCTACTGCTACTCCTACTGCTGCAAATTACTTGGTTTCTCTCCAACATGCAGGTAGGCCATGCCAAAAGTCAGGGGACGGCATCTCACGTTGACCAGACCGGCCTTGAGCATCTCCTCCCCGAGTTCGATGGGATCGGGGAAGGCATCCACCGAGTCGGGAAGATAACGGTAGGCCTGACGATTGCCGGACACGACGCCTCCGATGAGGGGCATCACGCGGTGGAAATAGAACCGGAAGAGGGGGCCGAGAAGCGGCCTTTCAATCCTTGAAAACTCCAGCACTAAAATTAGGCCTCCCGGATTCAGGACCCGGGCCATCTCCCGCAGGCTCACCAGCCGGTGGGGGATATTTCGCAGACCGAAGGCGATGGTGACGGCGGAGAAAGCGCCGCTGTAAAAGGGAAGGGAACAGGCATCCCCGGCTGCGAGCTTGACCCTGCGCGTTCTCCCCCGGTGAACCTTCTTCGCGCCTTCCTGAAGCATGGGCAGGGTGAAATCGCTTCCCACGATGAGACGGCTTCCGATGGCGTTCTCCTCCAGGGCGAGGGCTACGTCGGCGGTGCCGGTGGCGACGTCCAGGATGGGTTCATCCCCTTCGGGGATTTCCCCGACGAGTTCCCGTCGCCACTTAACATCCGTTCCCAGGCTGAAGAGGCGGTTTAAAAAATCGTACCTCCCCGCAATGGAGGAGAACATCTGGCGAACGGCCCGGGAGCCTGACGGCTGGCGATTGGTCAAAGGAAATTCCTATAAAAAAATTCAAATTTCATATTTCAAATTTCAAAATCTATCTCAGTGATTCGTGATTGGTGATTAATGACTGGAAACCGTAACCCAAAACCCAAATCCTTATGATAAACACGTTGGACGTTGGACATTGGACGTTGGACCTGATTTTAATCTCAACTTCAAACATTCAAACTCTCAAACTCTCAAACATTATTTTCTCCCTCTGCACCCTGCATTGGTTCCCCTATTTTTCCATCATCTCGAGGAACTCGTCCACAATCTTCTCATCCCACAATCCCTTCCGGGCTTCGGTTTTCAGGATCCGGACGGCTTCATCCCTGGGGAAAGGGGGCCGGAAAGGCCGGCGCCTGAGAAGGGTTTCGAAAACATCCACCACCGAGACGATGCGGGCAAGAAGCGGGATTTTCCCTCCCTTTAAGCCTTCAGGGTAGCCCTTTCCGTCCATCCTCTCGTGGTGATGCTTGATAATGGGAAGGGCGCCGTTCAGCATGGAGAAGGCCCGGCAAAGGTCATGGCCCAGCCCCGGGTGGGATTTTACAACCATGTACTCTTCGGCAGAGAGCATCCCTTCCCGGGAAATGATCCTCCACGGGAGGAAGATCTTTCCCACATCGTGGAGAAGGCCTCCCCACCGCAGCGCTTCTTGTTCCTCTTTCCCCAGGCCGAGTCTTGCTCCCATGGCCACTGCCCAGTTGGAGACCTGTTGGCCATGGCCCTGCACGTCGGTATCTCCCTCCTCCAGAAGACGAACCATTTTCCTGAGAAACTGTTCCGCTTCTTCGCACCCGGAGCGAACCTGAGCGAAGTCGAGGGAGTTCTTCACCCTGTGCAGGAAATATTCGTCCGTCGCCCCCGGCGGGATGTAATCAGCGGTTATTGGGACGGAAGAGGCAGGGATGTTCTGACCGTTGCCGGTGTATCTGATCAGGATGGGTGTTCCGGTTCCGGGGAGGGAAGGCCAGAAGCGGTCCATGAGTTCGGGCACCTTCTCCATGTCCCCCTGGAGGATCACGAGACTGGCGTTGATCTCCCCCGGTTCCCGTTGGTTGTCCAGGGGAACCGTCTCCACCTGGGGAAAGCCGCCTGACCGCAGAAGGTCCGCGAGGGCTTCCCCGTCTTCGCCGGGGGCCGCAACCACAATCCTTTCCCCCGTTTCCTCCGGATCTTTCCCGCTTCGTGTCCTGGTTTTGAGAGTCTCACTGATCTGGTCCGCCTCCCACCCCTCCTCCCCGATGGAAACGGTGACAAGACGGAGTTCCCAGGGGGGTATCCCGATGTCCTCGGCCTTGGCCATGATCCGGGAAAGGGCGATCTGTGCCTTCCCGGAGGAGGTCTCGGGAAGAATAAGTGAGAGATCGGATTCTCCTGTAATGAAGTCCAGGTCGAAATTTCGTAGGGTGGAACGGATCTGGGCAGCCAGTTTCAGGAAGTTTGGCCCTGATGAAACGCGAATCCGTGCTACGGTGAAAGGTAGCTGAGCCGCCTGGGACCAGTGGACCATCTGGGGGTAGACGAAGCGGAAGAACTCCTCTTTCGGGATACCGGTGGAGAGGTCAGTGTAGCCGTAACTGCCCAGAAGGAGGTTGTTCCCCAGCAACCTCCGGTGGCTCCGGTGGCGATCGAGAAGCCTTCGGACGCGGGTGAGCACCTCAACGCTGTTGACCGGTTTCACCAGGTAATCATCCGGACCCGATTCCATCCCCTCGATCCTGTTGTCCAGTTCGGGGACCGCGGTGAGCATGAGCAGGGGGGTGTACCGGGTCTCTTCCTGTTTTTTCAGGTACCGACAGAGTTCCAGGCCGTCCAGGTCCGGGAAGAGCAGGTCTACGATGACCAGATGCGGGGTTTTCTGCCTGATGCGCCACAGGGCCTCGGAAGGAGTCCGGGCCTGGATGGTCTGGCACGGGACCTGCCCCAGGAGACGGCTGATGTTCTCCAGTTCACTGGTCTCATCCTCCACCAGGAGCACCGTGGGGAGGAGATCTCCGTTGGATTGGGGTTCGATGCCGCGGCTGCGGAGAAAACTCTCCTGGATCCGGATCTGGCCCAGGAGCTGTCGATTCCTTAAAAGGGAGGTGGTTCGGGCCAGCAGTTCAAGGGACCTTGCGGGTCTCGTGATGGTGTCGTCCAGCCCATCCCGCAGCAGCCCCGGAACCGACTCCCCCTCGTCCCGGTCCAGGAGGAACAGAATGGGAACGGGCGATGTGTCCTCGAGTTGATTCAGCAGCTTTGCGAAGGTCTTGCTCTGTTTTTCAACCTGCCTGCGGTCCGCAATGATCAGGTGGGGGATGCCGTCCGCGAGCCGGGAGAGTGCGCCGGCAGGGTCATGGACGGCAGTGACGTTGAAGTTCGCTCCCAGTAGTTGTGCTCTGAGAACGGATCTCTCCTGGTTCACAGGAGTTATGAGGGTCACAAGGGGTTTCCAGGTCATGGCATCTTTCCCGGAGGGTAACCTCTGAAAAAATATTACGGGGCATTAGCCGCGGTGGCGGTACGCCATTCCCGGGCCTTGGAAGGTGCGAACAAATAAACACCTAACATGGCCCGTTCCATGCCCCGATCCGGGACTCATCCCACTCCACCCTGGCCAGAAAGAAAAAGAAGGAACAGTTCTAGAAGAGGAAATTCTCCGACTGGCTTTTAAAAACTTACACGCAAATCGGTAAATTGGTCAAGATACCGTTATGGCGTTCTTCCCCCGGTCCTTGCTGATGTACATGGAAACATCGGCGCTGTGCAAAAGCCCCTTCAGGTCCTGCGCATCCTCGGGAAAGTTGGCGATCCCGAAGCTCGCCGTGACCCGGACATCGTGGCCGTCCTCCACCAGGAAAGAGGTTTCGTTCAGCGCGGTGTGGATCCTTTCAACCTTTTCTCGGGCTTCCTTTTTTTCCGCACCCGGAAGAACCATGACATATTCATCGCCACCGTACCTGACCAGAAAGTCATCCTGCCCCAGATGGGATCCAATAACCTGCGCCACTTCCTTGAGCACCTTGCTGCCCATGGGGTGTCCGTAGGTGTCCACGATCCTTTTGAAATTGTCCATGTCCAGGAAGACGAGCGAGGTCGTCTGTTTACTGGAGATGATCTCATCGAGTTTTAAGTGGAGATACCTGCTGTTGTAGAATCCGGAAACGTCATCGGTCACCGCGAGCTTCTCGATCTTCTCATGGTTAATGGCGTTGTTGATGGAAATGGCCACAAAATCGGAGAGGATCAGAAGAATGGGGAGGTAACTCTTCTCGAAAAGTTCCTGGTCCTCGGGGTTGATGATCTGGAGGACGCCGATGACCCGGTCCCCCAGTTTGAGGGGCAGGGTGATGAGGGAACGGGTGGTAAACCCCGTGCAAGTGTCAACTCTTCTGTCAACCCGCGTATCTTCCCTGACGTCCCGGATCAGGATCGGTTCCCCGGTTGCGGCCACCTGTCCCGCGAGACCTTCCCCGATCTTGAGTTGGATATCCTTGAAATCAATGCCTTCCAGGCCGACCACGACCTCGAAACGAAGCTCCCTGGCCTCCTCATCGACGAGGTACAGGGTCCAGTTTAGGGCGTGAATGAGTTGACTCAGACGGTTAAGGATGATCCTGAGGATCTGTCCCCGGTCAAGGGTGGAGGTGACCGCCTTGCCCAGTTCCACGCAGGCCATGAGCTGTTCTGTCATGTCTTTCATCAGGTTTCTCCGGCGGGGAGACAGGGTCGATCGGTCCGGCTTCGGAAAAACTCCCCTTTACAGCGAAATTAGCGGGGGCGGGGCGCGGTGTCAAGAAAACAAGCCGACTTCAGGGCGTACATTACCCCATTCCAGAACGGACCTGTTCCGGATAAAATATATAAAAGAACCTTTCACCCCGGTTCAGGAAAGCTTTGCCGGAACGGTGAGGCAGCCGGGCTAAATTGCCCCACGGAGGAAAAAATGAACAAAATGCTCTTATTGTCCCTGGCGGTCCTCGTCTCAATACTTCCCATTCTGGGGCCCAGCCCGGCCTGGGCCCAGGGGGCGACCCAGATCAGTGTCACCGCCCTTGACGAGGGAACCTTCATAACAGTGCAGGAAACGGGTAGCGGAGACGTCGTCTCCCTCTACAGGTTAAGGGGGGACAGGATCTATCTGGTCGATACGGTCTTTAACAGTACATCCAGGGATGTCAACCTGCCGAAGCGCTACCTCCACCGGGTTGAGGTGGATAACAGGTAAAGAATAGTTTGAGAATTTGAAAGTTTGAAGTTGCGGTTGAAACCAGGTCCAATGTCTAATGTCCAACGTCCAACGTGTTTCCTTTGGACTTTGGTCTTTGGATTTTGGACTATGTATTATTCTCCTTCGAACTCGGTCAACCAGAAGATCCGGTAGCCGGATTCCACCAGTTTCCTGTGCCCGCCGACGTCGGGGAGGTTGACGATAAAACAGATCTCCTCCACGATGCCGCCCAGTTTTTCCACCAGTTTGGCCGAGGCATGGGCCGTGCCGCCGGTGGCCAGAAGGTCGTCCACCAGGATGACCCGGTCACCGGGGACGATGGCGTCCTTGTGGATCTCGATGATATCGGTGCCGTATTCAAGGGTGTACTCCTGTTTTTCGGTGTCGGCGGGGAGTTTGCCGCGTTTCCTTATGGGAATGAACCCCAGTCCCAGAACGTAGGAAAGGGCTCCGCCGAGGATAAAGCCCCTTGACTCCACACCGACGATGGTGTCGAACTCGAACCCCAGTTCGTCGGACACGTAGTGCTGGGCCAGGTTGTCGATAACAAGGCGAAAACCAACCGGGTCCTTGATAAGGGTGGTGATATCACGGAACATGATCCCGTTTTTCGGATAGTTGGGGATCGTCCTGATCCTTGCTTTGATGGACACGTTTCTCTCCTTTAGCCGGCTTCCGGGTGGTGGTAGACGGATTTCAAATTATACCATATCCTGCTCGCCATCAAAGACGTGGAGACTGTGAAAAAACGGGATTTCCAACACCGGAAGGGAAAAAAGAAAGGCCGCATCGCCCCGGGATATCTGGAAAAGGGGGATGCGACCGTATGCAATTCGGGAGGGATGAAGGTTATCCTGGTATTCGGATGAACTCAGTCCGCCCCCTTAAAACGGGTTGTTACATCACCTTGTTGGCGAAAACGCCGAAGGTGATCGCCCCGATAGCCTTGCCCTTATCCATAACGGGAAGCGAGATCTGGAGGACATTGGTTCCGAAACTTTCGTCGAATTCCGGTTCGTCCACAAAAACAGCGCCCTTGCCGTCGGCAAAGGACTTCTGGAATTTGGCCTCATCGCCTTGCCAGTAGTCCCCCGTCTTGTCGGTCATGGCAACGTTAGCTCCCTGGTTGTCCATGACGAAGATCTCCCACAGGAAGGGGTGCTCTCCGACGATTTCCCGGAGGTGATCGGCGGTCTTGCTGTTGAGGATCGGCTCCATGTAGTCGGCGATGCCGTCTTCGCCTTTCCAGACGCTGTCGAGCCTCTTGATGGAATCCAGGCTCTTGCCCTTCTTGTTCTGGGCCTTGACAGCCATCACGATAACCTTGTCCTGGCCAATGGGTGCGAGTATATCCTTGGCAAGGGCCACGAATTTGGCCTGGTCAGAGATAGCGATGCCGGCGAACAAGGCCATGGAAAAAACGGTTGCGATAATGATCGTAACGGTTCTTTTCACGACTCAACCCTCCTTCAAGGTTCAACCTGTTTCAAAAAAACAATTGAAAATACTTGTCTTCGTCAGTTTGTTTCCACTGCTGCTGCCCCCCATATCACCCCCTTTCTTTCTCTGTTCGGTAATCGCGGAACCAGAAGGTCCGGTCATCCTCCCCATATTGATTCGCCCCCTGCATCTGGCCCTGTTTCCTGGAGCGGATATCCCGTGTCGATAACCATCACATAAAGAAAGCAGCGCCCGCAAGGGTAAATTTTTTAACGGGGGCACATCCAGGCAGGACGAAAAAAACCGTATCCCGCTCAGGCCTTCTGGCCAAGCGGGATACGGTTTGGAGCTTTGATCTGAAGACAGTCCTGGAATCCCGGTCGGTAAGTGAGTCGCAGCCAGTAAAGGTTCCGCCTCCAGGAACTGAATGTTACTTCAACTTGTCAGGATAGACACCAAAGGTGATCGCGCCGATAGCCGTGCCTTTGTCCACGACCGGGACGGAAATCTGCTGGACCATTTTCCCGTCCTCTTCTTCGGGCTCATCAACGAAGATGGCTCCCTTGCCATCGGCAAACGACTTCTGCCACTTGGCTTCATCTCCCTGCATATAGTCGCCTGTGGTGCCGCTCATGCAGACGTTGGCGCCCTGGTTGTCCATGACGAAGATCTCAAACATGTAGGGCACCTTGGAGATGATAGCCCTCAGGTAACCGCTGCACTTGTTGTCCCTGATCTCCTTAATGAAGTATGTGTCCGGATCATTCCCCTTCCAGGCCTTGTCCAGTTTCATGATCCAATCCATGGTGAGGCCCTTTTCATTCTGGGCTTTGACAGCCTCGACGATCTTTTTATCGAAGCCAATGGGGGCTAACTCACCCTTGGCAACGGACGTGGCGTCAGCGAGAGCTGTGCCAAAGACCATGGTGACACCAATAACAGTCGCGATGAGGATCATAACGGTTTTTTTCACGTTTCTACCCTCCTTCACTGAACATACTGGTCCATCCAATCAGTCGAAAGTACTTGTCTCCATCAAGTCGTTTCAAATCGGCACTTTCCCCCCATATCACCCCCTTTCCTCCGGACCGTTGTGTTTTCTCTGCTTAATAATCGCGTAACCCGAAGGTCCGGCCATCCTCCACATATTGATTTGCCCCCTGCATCTGGCCCTGTTCCTGGGCCGGATATCCCGTTTCGATAACCATCACACAAAGAAAGCACCACCCGCAAGGGTAAAGTTTAACGGAGGCACATCCAGACAGGATGAAAAAACCGTATCCCGCCTGGCAGGAAGGCCTGAGCGGGATACGGTTTTGAGCTTTGATCTGAAGACAGTCCTGGAATCGCGGCCGGTTAGTGAATCGTAGCCAGAAAAGGTTCCGCTTCCAGGAACTGAATCTTACTGCACCTTGTCAGGATAGATACCGAAGGTCATCGCGCCGATAGCATTGTCCTTGTACATGACCGGGACGGAAATCTGCTGGACCTTTTTCCCGTCCTCCATTTCGGCCTCATCAATGAAGATGGCTCCCTTGCAGCAGTTAAACGACTTTTGCCACTTGGCTTCATCTCCCTGCATATAGTCGCCTGTGGTGCCGGTCATGCAGACGTTGGCGCCCTGGTTGTCCATGACGAAGATCTCAAACAGGTAGTCCTTCTCCGCAACGATACCCCTCAGGTATTCGCTGCACTTGTTATCCCTGATTTCCTTAATGAAGTATGTGTCCGGATCATTACCCTTCCAGGCTTTGTCCAGCTTCATGATCCAATCCATGGTGAGG
The DNA here is from genome assembly GCA_965603295.1 of uncultured bacterium. Lineage (GTDB taxonomy): Bacteria > BMS3Abin14 > BMS3Abin14 > BMS3Abin14 > BMS3Abin14 > JAFGWO01. The sequence goes on from CBFDCL010000088.1 coordinate 8,686, forward strand.
CCCTTTTTATTCTGGGCCTTGACAGCCTTGACGACCTTTTTATCCATGCCCATAGGGGCCAACTCATCTTTGGCAATGGCCGTAACGTCAGCGAGAGCTGTGCCAAAGATCATGGTGACACAAATAACAGTTGCGATGAGGATCATAACGGTTTTTTTCACGTTT
>CBFDCL010000089.1:0-8808 GCA_965603295.1 uncultured bacterium
CTTGCACATAAACATGGGCAACATGGGGCGGTCAGGGAAAAATCAACAAATTCAACAAGTTATAATTTTGTTACTTTTGTTGTTTCGGCACGAAGATTGCAATATTGAAATCGATAGAAAAGGTCCGAAAACAAAAGAAAATAAGTTAGAAACGAATCGGGACTCCGATATTTTATGAAAGGAGACAGTCATGAAACGCCAGATTCCGATGGAAAAGTGGAGGATTCCTGCAGCCGCATTGGCGGTGGTTTTCCTGGGGATGATGCTGGTCATGCCCGGCTCCGCCATGGCGGCGGACAACCAGGGCACGGGAGACATCGCCGGTGACGGCGCCAGCCTGAACAACTCGAACATCTTCAGCCTGTTCACCACCACCTTGTCCTTAAGCAAGACGGCGTTCCTCGCCGATGGGACGCAGTTGACTTCGGGCTCCACCCTGCCCCACGGCACCGAGGTCCGGTTCGTGGTTTATATCGACAACCCGACCGTTTTCGGTGTCAGCGACGTGAGCATCCAGGACGTCCTGGACCCGGCCTTTACCTACCAGGCGGGTTCCATGAAGGTTGACAACACGCTGACATCGGGCAGCTCCGAAGCGCTGATCTATTCCACCGTCAACGCGGTGGCAGGGACGGTGTCGGACGCCATTGATGCGGATGTGGCCAGTGCGGTGGGCGTTACCATCGAGGTGGGTAACCAGAACGTGGCCAACGGCCAGGTTGATATTGCCGCGGACAGCGTCTGGGCCATCCTGTTTAAGGTGCTGATGCAGTAAAAGGGTGCGGTCCCGCCGGCAACTGTTTTTTTACCGGGGGACTGACGCCAGGCCGGCCGAAGTGCCGTCCGGGTCCAGAGCCATGCTACAGGAAACCCCCTCAGTTGAGGGTTCCAGAATCTCGGGCCGCCTTTTTACGACCCGTTCCGCTTCCGGGCGAACGCTGGTCCTGCGTCTTTTTCGTGTGTTCGGTTTCGGAGAAGGTCGTGGGGGAGCATGGCCGCGGCGGCAGGGTTTAAGGTTCGGGGAGAAGCCGGCATGCTGAGAGGTTGGGTGAAATACCTGCCCTCGGGCGTGATGGCCCTGCTGCTGATAACGGCGTGGGCCCCGTTTGCCGATGCCGCCACCAATGCCGTGACCGGCGGTATTGGAGGGATCGACAACGGCACTCTGCGGGGCGGCGACGGAACAGGTCCTGCCCGGATCGTTCTGAATGCGGCCGGCAGCGTCGTTGTTCCAGGGAACTGCACTGTAACGGTAAACCCGGTCAGTGTCCCCGCCGACGGTGTGACCGTGAGCACCATCACCGTAGTCCTTCTTGATGCCGACAACCAGCCGGTTTCCGGAAAGACGGTCGTCATCGCGTCTGACCGCGGACTGGTGGATATCATTGCCCAGCCCCCGGCTCCCACCGATGGGACGGGAACGGCGGTGGGGACCATACGGTCCTCGATGGTCGGGTTGGCCACGATCACCGCTACGGACCAGACCGACGGGATTGTCCTGCCCACCCGGCCCCGGGTTACCTTTACACAGGGACAGGTGCTCGACCTCGTTAAGACGGCCAACAAAAAACGGGCGGTCCCGGGGGATGTGGTCACCTATCTTGTGGAGATCAGGAACCTCGCCTCCGGTGACGTTCATCAGGTCAGCGTTGATGATCGGATCCCCCCCAATTTCCGTTACGTTTCCGGAAGCGCGAGACTCACGGGCGTTTCCATCCCCGACTCCGTGGGCAACAGGCCCATGACATTTGACATTGGGACGATCCCGGCCCTCGCCGATTCCAACGGAAACGGTGTAGCCGACCCGGGGGAAAAGGGTTATGCGGCCCTTTCCTATCAGCTGATCATCGGATCGGGCGCCGGGCCGGGTGACTACGTCAATGCGGCTGCAGCGTGGGATGCCGATCCGTCGACACTGATTTCCAACACTGATGAAGCGCTGGTAACCGTAACCCTGGATCCCCTTTTCGACCTCGGGACCATCATCGGAAAAGTGTTCGAGGACCGGAACCGGAACGCCATGCAGGATCACGGAGAAGAGGGCCTGGAGGGCGCCGTTGTGGTTCTGGATGACGGCACTTTTGTCCGTACGGATCCGTACGGACGTTACCACTTTCCCGCCGTCCGACCGGGGCATCGGCTGGTTAAAATCGATCGCCGGAGCCTGCCCAACGGGATCGTTGCGACGGGGGCCGAATCCCGGATCGTTTCCGTCACCCCCGGACTGCTGGTCAAGGTCAACTTTACCACGGGAAGGGAGGCGGAGTCCGAGACCATCGGGGAACCGGCTGGGAAGGGCCTGCGCATGTCAGGCCAGGACCGGAAGGAACCGCTGGAGGTTCTCGGAAGCCTGAAGATGATGGCCGTTCTGGTGAACGGGATCAGGGCCGACCTGTCCACCAACGAGGTGGTTCTCGAGGTCCGGAACCTCGATGAAGTCGTCACCATTACAGGAGGCCGGCTCGACGGGCCGATCCTTTTCCGGACGCATGTAGGTTCCACCGAGGAGGCCAGGAGTTGGATCCTGACCGTAAAGGATTCCCGGGATGAGGTCATCCGGACTTTCACGGGAAATGGGATGCCGCCTGACCCCATCGCCTGGAACGGGATCACGGACCATGGAAACCTGATCGGCGGCGGTAAGGTCTACCGGTATCGCATGGAGATCCGGTATGCGGACGGAGGGTACTCATCCAGCGCCAGCAGGATCTTCGGGGTTAACAGGGAAAGCGTTGTTTCCCTGAGCATCGGCGGGATGGGGTTCGAATCCGGGTCAGCGACCCTTCGTCCCGGAACAATGGAGATCCTCTCCCGAGCTGCGGAAACGTTCCGGATGTACCCCGATGAGGTGATCGTCATCGAAGGGCATGCGGATTCCACCGGTTTGGAAGAAGACAACCTGGAACTCTCCCGGGAAAGGGCCCAGTCCGCCTTTGCCTACCTCGTGGAAAAGGAAAGCCTGAAGAGGGACCGTTTTGTGGTGAAGGGGTTCGGAGAAAGCAGGCCCATCGCAAGTAATGAGCTCAGGGAAGGACGGGAGATCAACCGGCGGGTGGAGATCAAAGGGCAGGTTCTCGAAGTGGAAAAGGCCGACCTTCTGGATCAGGTCCGCACCGATCCCGAGGTGACTGTAAACGGCGTTCCGGTTCCTGTGGATCCTGACGGCACGTTCCAGACGCGGATTCCGGATGAAGACAGGGACCACCTGGAAATCCGCATGGTCAACACCTCCGGGCAAACCGTGGAAGGGCGCGTCCCGATACCCTCCCTCTGGATCCTCCAGCCCATGGGGGAGATCCGTGTGGCTTTCGGGGAAGAAGGAGAACGCTACCAGGTTGGAGATCCGGGACCCGACGGGCAATGGAATTCCGGGGATGTGGCGATGACATACCGGATGACGGGAAAGACCGATCCCGGCAATCAGGTGGAACTTAATGAAAGTCTTGTTTCGGTGGATGAAAGTGGGATATTCGAGGCCGACCTGACCCTGAGGATCGGGGAGCCCAACTCCTTCAGCCTCCTGGTGAAGGACGCCGCCGGGTTTACCCGGATCGCTAACATCCACATCCACGTCAACGAAAAGGACGATGAGGGTCGGTTCGTAGTGATCCGCGATCCCGTTCCCAACCTGTCGGTACAGGTGCCGCCGGAGGGGGCAACCCTTTTCCATCCCCTCCTTGCCGTGCCGGGGGTCACCGATCCCGGGAACCGGGTGTGGATCAACGACCGGGAGGTCACAGTTCGCCCCGACGGCGGTTTCACCGGGAAGATCGAACTGGCCGAGGGGAGCAACTCCCTGATCATCCGGGCCGTTGATCGGGACGGGTACGCCGGGTTCATCGAAAGGAACGTAGTCTTTTCAGAAGAGGGCCTCTTCCTCATGGCCTTTGCCGACGGGAAGATCGGACAGCTCCGGGGCAAGGGCTACCTGGAAGGGGCCGGCATGGAAAAGGGAAGGGAGTTTTACCAGGAAGGGCGCGTGGCGTACTACCTCAAAGGCACCATCGCAGGGAAATACCTCATCACATCCGCCTTCAACTCGGGAACCGGGGAGTTCGGGGAACTGTTTAAGGACCTGGATGAGGGAGAAAAGGATCGGTTCTTCACGAACCTCGATCCGGACAAGCACTTTCCCGTATATGGGGACACGGGCACCGTCACCAGCGACGCCCAGAGCCAGGGCAAGTTCTACCTCGCCCTCACCGGGGAGGAACTGGACCTGCTGGTGGGCAACTATTCCCTCAACCTTTCCGATACGGAACTGGCTGCCTTCCAGAGAACCTACTACGGTGGCAGGTTCGCCTACCAGTCGGTGTCTCGGACCCGATACGGAGATCCTGACACGGAGGTGGTTCTGTTCGGGGCCCAGGTGCGCTATACCCACATCCGTGACGAACTCCGGGGAACCGGGGGGTCCCTATACTACCTGAGCCAAAGGGATGTCAGCGAGGGAAGCGATGAAGTGGCCATCATCATACGGGATCCCAACACGGGGTTGGTCCTTTCCCGGATCCCTCAGCGGCGTGACCTCGATTACCGGATCAAGTATGAGGAAGGCCGGATTCTCCTTAACAAGCCCCTTTCCAGCGTGGTCCAGGATGACCTCCTCATCGGGGACGCCCTTCTGCCGGGGAGCCCGGTTTCCCTGCAGGTTGACTACGAGGTCCGCGCCGAAGGCCTGGAAAAAACGAGCGCCGGGGGGCGCGTCAAAAAGCAGCTGGGAGACAACCTCTCCATTGGGAGCACCTATGTTGACGATGAACAGGAGACCGGGAATTATGAACTGACCGGCCTCGATGCGAAGCTCCGCCTCGGGCAACATTCCTGGGTGGAAGGGGAATATGCCCGGAGCGCGGGGTCCGATTCCCCCGTGTACGTCAGTGACGACGGCGGCCTGACTTTCATCGAAGCACCTCCCTCGCCCACGGAGGAGGGGAGCGCCTGGAAGACCGCGGCCCGGCTTGATGTCGGGGAGTGGTTCGGAAACCCCGAAACCCTGACGGTGGGTGCGTATATCAGGCATCTGGATCCCGGTTTCCAGTCCGGCGCCAATTTCGCCGAGGAAGGAACGAGGATGATGGGGACCGACTTCACCCTCACCCTGTCCGACGTCGACACGATATCGGGGCGATTCGACCAGCAAGAACAGCTGGAACCGGCATCCCTTCCTCCGGGGGCGGAGGGCGAGTCACGGGTCGGAACCCTGCAGTGGTCGCACAGGAGAAACCGGTTGGGGCTGACCCTGGAGTACCGGGACAAGAGATCGGAGGATGGTCTCGGCAGCGTCCTGGAACACTCCAGGATTGGGGCGGGACGGCTGGATGTGTCCTCCTCGGATAAACTCTCCGGATACCTGGAGCACCAGGGAACCCTGACGGGTCCCCGGAACGATCAGACTTCCCTCGGTATCCAATACCAGGTGACACCAGCCCTGTCCCTCCGGACCTCGGGTACCCAAGGGACCGCGGGAGGGTCCCTGCAGGCCGAAGCGAACCTCAATGCCGGGGGGTCACGCCTGTACCTCACGGAGCGGGTAGCCGAGGACAACGCCGGTCACAACAGCACGACGGTCCTGGGAACCGAGACCTCCCCGGACCCCGGAAGCAGGGTCTACACGGAAAACCAGTGGGAGAGAACGGGTGAAGGTGCTGATCGCCAGACATCCGTTCTGGGCGTGAGCAGGAACCTGGATCTGGCCTCGGGGCTGAGTGCTATGTTCACGGGTGAGGCGAGCGAGACCGAATCGGAATCGGAAACGGTGACCCGCTACACCATGGCAACCGGACTTTCGTACAACGTTCCCGAAAAGCTCACATCCAGTGTCCGGGGAGAGGTCAGGAGGGAAAAGGGAAACCAGGAGCGGGTTCAGTACCTAACAGCCAACCGGCTGGAGCTTAATCTCTCCCCAGATTACTCCATCCTTGGCAACTACAACTACAGCGTAACCCGTGACCTTGACCTTGACGAGATCGAAGCGAGGTTCGAGGAACGGGGTGTCGGGCTGGCCTACAGGCCCGTTGCCAATGACCGGCTGAACCTCCTGACCCGGTTTACCCAGCTTTCCGACCTGGCTCCCGAGACCCTCGATGAGGTGGAATCGCAAGAAACCTTCACGGAAGTTGCATCCATCGAGTGGTCCTATGATGTTTCACCGCGCCTCGAATGGGTTGAGAAGAACGCCCTTAAGATCAAGGAGGAAACCGTGGGAGATCGGCCTGCCGTCAGGACGCGCACCTCCTTGTCCATACACCGGCTCAATTACAATTTCGTCGGGGATCTCGACCTCGGATTGGAATACCGTTTAAAGAGGGTGGAGGAGGCCCACGATCAGCAGGCAGGATGGCTGACCGAACTCATGTACAGCCTGGGAAGAAACTGCCGCCTGGGGGTGGGCTTTAACTTCACCGATTTTTCGGACAACGAGTTCTCAGAGAACGATTATTCAGTGAGGGGAATATTCCTGAGAGTGCAAGGGAAGTATTAAAGTCAGTGCAGGGTGCAGAGTGCAGGGTTCAGAGAAAAATCCAGGTTTAATGTTAATTGTTTAAGGTTTAACGTAATTTCTCATGGATTTTGGATCTTGGTTCCTGGAGTCATTTTTGCAACTTCAAACCTCAAACCTCAAACTTCAAACCATTTTCTCAATCCTCAATCCTTTTTCCCCTCCAGCATTTCTTCCACAACTTTCGCGATATTCTCCGCCGTAAACCCGAACTTCTCCATATTCACCCCTCCCGGGGCGGAGGACCCGAACCGGTCGATGGCGATGATCTTCCCTTCGGCTCCTGTATAGCGCTCCCACCCGAAGGGAGATGCTGCCTCCACGGCGACACGGGCTGTTATTGCAGGAGGAAGGACCTCATCCCTGTAAGAGTCAGGCTGGGCCTTGAAAAGGGCAAAACTCGCTACGTTCACCACCCGGACAGGGATACCCTTTTCGTCAAGCAACTGCATGGCCCCCAGGGCCGGGGCCACCTCCGATCCTGAGGCAAGGATGATGGCCGCAGGATCGTTTCCGGTTTCGGCAAGGATGTAGGCGCCTCGCTCAATAGAGGAAGGGGCTGGATGGGCGGACCTGTCGATGAATGGCAGCTTCTGCCGGGTCAGGATGAGGGCCGCAGGCCCTTCGGCGTGCAGGGCGATCTTCCAGGCCTCGGCGGTTTCAGCGGCGTCCGCGGGCCTCAGGTCGATGAGACCCGGGGTGGATCTCAAGGAGGCCAGCTGCTCGATGGGCTGGTGGGTGGGGCCGTCCTCGCCCAGTCCGAGGCTGTCATGGGTAAAGAGGTAGATCACCCGTGCCTTTGAGAGGGCGGAAAGCCGGATGGACGGTTTCATATAATCCGAAAAGACCAGGAAGGTAGCCACATAGGGCCGCAGGGCCCCGTGAAGGGCCATACCGTTGGCCACGGCTGCCATTCCGTGCTCGCGAACACCGAAATGGAAGTTCCTCCCTGCACGGTTTTCCCTGGAAAAAGCCGGTTCACCCTTGATGAAGGTGTTGTTGGATGGGGCCAGGTCGGCCGAACCTCCCAGGAGGGAAGGAATAACCGAAGCTACCGCGTTGATGACCTTCCCCGACGCCGCCCTTGTGGCTGCGGCTTCCATCGAAAGATCCGGGAGTTGCTCCTCCCACCCCTCGGGGAGGTCAGGACTCCACATTCCCCGCCATTTTGCGGCCAGTTCGGGGTACTGCCTTTCATACCGGGCGAAAAGGGTTTTCCACTCATCCTCCACCGCCGCTCCACGGAAAAGGGCCTCCCGGAAAAGATCCAGCGCCTCGGGGGGCACATGGAAGAACGGTTCCAGCGGCCATTCCAGGTTCTCCTTGGTCAGTGCGACCTCTTCTTCGCCCAGTGGGGATCCGTGGGAATCGGCAGTGTCCTGCTTGTTAGGGCTTCCGAACCCGATATGGGTCCTGACGGCGACGATGGAGGGTTGGTCCGGGTTTTCCCGGGCAACCGTGAGGGCGCGGGCGATGGCGTCGGTGTCGTTGCCGTCGGGAACCTGCTGTGTGTGCCATCCGTAGGAATCAAACCGTTTCATCCGGTCCTCGGTAAAGGCGAGGTCAGTGGGTCCGTCGATGGATATGTGGTTGTCGTCGTAAAGAACGATGAGCTTCCCGAGGGCTAGATGGCCGGCCAGGGAACACGCCTCGGCTGCCACTCCTTCCATGAGATCGCCGTCGCTGGCAATGGCGTAGGTGAAGTGATTGACGATGTCAAAGCCCGGCTGGTTGAAAATCGCAGCGAGGTGGGTTTCCGCGATGGCCATCCCCACGGCGTTGGAGATCCCCTGGCCCAGGGGGCCGGTGGTGACCTCAACCCCCGGCGTCAGGTTGTTCTCGGGGTGTCCCGGAGTCCGGGAGCCCCACTGTCTGAAGCTCATCAGGTCTTCCATGGCCAGATTGTATCCTGTCAGATGCAAAAGGCAGTAAAGCAGCATGGAGCCGTGACCGGCGGAAAGGATGAAGCGGTCCCGATTGGGCCACAGGGGGTTTGCCGGGTTATGCCGGAGGAACCGGGTCCAGAGAACGTAGGCCGTTGCCGCGGCCCCCATGGGCATCCCGGGATGGCCGCTGTTGGCCTTCTGGACACCATCCACCGACAGCATGCGGATAGTGTTGATGGCAAGAGTGTCGAGATCGCTCATTGGATCACACCTCGTATCTAAAGAGTATTTGGCTGTATTTGAAATTTGGAATCCTTCTTCGCAAAGGCTACGAAGAACAGGCCTGGAATCTGGAACCTTTTGTTGTCTACTAACAGGGAGGGTCAGGGGTGTCAAGAAGAGGAAAAAAGAGTTTGAAAA
>CBFDCL010000090.1:0-8764 GCA_965603295.1 uncultured bacterium
CCCTCATGGTTATCCCGTAAAGGACATCAACAGCTTCCATGGTGAGCTTGTTGTGGGTGATGATGAGGAACTGGAAGTGCTGGGACATCTCACGCACGATCTGGGCAAAATTACCGATGTTCTCATCGTCCAAGGGCGCATCCACCTCGTCGAGGATGCACACCGGGCTGGGCTTGACGAGGAACATGGAAAGGATCATGGTCAGGCTGACCATCGCTTTTTCGCCTCCGGAAAGGAGTTGCATGTTTTTAAGCCGCTTGCCTGGCAGCTGCACCTGGATGTCCACTCCCGTGTTCAGGGGATCCCCCTCATCAAGCAGGATCATTTCTGCGCTCCCCCCATCGATGAGTCGGGGGAAAAGCCCTGAAAATTTTTCACTCACCTCACGGAATGTCGACAGGAACCTTTCCCTGCTCGTCCGGTTGATCTTCCTGATTGCCTGCTGAAGTGATGCGATAGACTCCTCGAGGTCGTTCTTCTGGGTGCTAAGAAATACGAACCGCTCGTTTAACTCCTCGAACTCATCCACGGCTCCAGGGTTGACGTCCCCAAGACGGGAAATCTTCTCACGAAGGTGTTCTATCCGATCCCTGGCGCCTTCCCGGTCGAACTCATCCGGTCCGAACCGGTCAGGGGTGAGTTCCCCTATGTCCAGATCGTGTTCCTCAGCAACCCTGTTTTGAATATGCTGGGTTTCGGCCCTTAGTTCATGGATCCTGATATCCACGGCCGAGCAATCTTCCCGGCCCCGGTCCAGTCTGGACCGAAGCTCACGGATCCCCTGAGCAAGGGACTCACCAGCTTTTCGCGTTTCTTCCTGTCCTCTGCGTAGCGTGGAGAGAGACTCCTTTCTTTCTTCCAACTGAACCACGGATACCCGGACGGTTTCACGGCCGTTTTCGATCTCCTGTTTGTGTTTTGTGATCCGCGATTGCGCATCTCCCATTTCCACCGCGATCCGCATCCTGTGGTTTTCAAACTCCTTATTGCGATCCCTTGCGGCTTCGAGGGCACGCTGCGAATTCGCCCGTCTTAATTGGGCGGTGTTGACCTTCAGACGGGAACCCTCCAGCGCCTTCCTGAGTTCTTCCACCTTTAGCGCCAGATCTTTCCCGGCCTTTTCAAGCTCCACAATTCCCCCGCCGCACCTGTCCTCCTCTTTTTTCAGTTCTTCCAGCCTTGCGATGTGTTCTCTGGAGGCTCTTTCCAGGTCACCTTCCTCCATCTCGGCAAGGGCGATCTGGGCGTCGAGATCTTCGAGAACGCCATCAAGATTTCGAAGCTCTCCTGTCGAAAGGGTCATACCGCTTTCGCTGCTTATCAGCACTTTTTCCGTTTCCCGCCCTTTTTCCTCAAGGGCACCCAGTTCACCTTCTCCTGCGGCGAGGAACTCCCTCAGGTGATCACGTTTTTCCCTCTCCTCGTTCAGATCAGCCTCGGCTTTTAAACATTCCGATCCCAGTTCCCGCAGCTTCCTCTTTCTGACCAGGGGGGTTTCCTCCACGTTCTGGTTCCCTCCCGAGATGATCCCCGACGGATCAACCACATCACCATCAAGGGTCACCAGGGTGGCCGTGAAACCGTTCCCGGTCCAGAGTTTGAGCGCGACTTCCAGATTCTGAACAAGAAGAGCACCTCCGAGAAGAAAATCGCCCAGCCCGTTAAGCTCCCTGGAAAAGGAAACAAGGGTGGAAAGGGGCCCGATAATTCCACTTCCGGACACACCTTCGAGGGAACTTCTGCCGTTGGCCCTCGGGACCCTGGGGATGAAGCTTCCGCGTCCGGACGTTTTTTCCTTCAGGTAATCCACTGCCAGGCGGCCGCTTTCCGGGTCTTCAACGATGACATGCTCGAGCCTTTCCCCCAGGACCGCCATGACGGCCCTCTCGTATTCCCGGGGGACCTCCATATAATCGGCTACGACGCCGAGAACCCCTGTCCTCCCGGTTTGGCCGAACCCCACCATGACACTGCGAACCCCATCGGGCAGCCCCTCCATCTTCTCTTCCAGCGCGATCAGTGTTTTTTGCAATCCCCTCAGTTCAGCCTGTCTTTCCGAAAGAGACGCAAGACGGGATTCGGACCGGGTCAGCGAGCCCCTGTGTTCCTGGATCAGCCCCCGCTGTCTTTCCAGCTCCGCATTAACCTTTTCTGAATCCTCCAGGGCCCTGGCATGTTCCAATTCCCGGTCCCTCACCAATTCCCGGGCGGCCTGGATCTTTTCCCTAATGGCCTCCCTGCGGAGGCACGCTTCTTCTCTCCTTTTAAGGGTCGTTTCCCTCGAGCGGTTGCCGCTCTCGATCATCATCTCAAGCCTGCTTCGCTCTGTTCCCATGGAGAAGAGATCGGACCTTGCTTTCTCCCTATCCTCCCTGCCCCGAATCAGATCCTCTTCAAGAGAGGTGTACTCCTCTTCCAGAACCATCTGCCGGGCAACATGGCTTTCATGGTCCTTCTCGATCTCCGTCAGGTCCATTTCAAGCTGTTTGAGCTCGCCCAGGTCCGATTCCGACCTTTGTTCAAGGTCTCCTTCATCCTCTGTTAATCTCACGAGCCTCTCTTCCAGGGACCGGACAGCTCCTTCCCTGACAGAGATATCACCCTCCAATCGGGCGATTTCCCCCTCGATAGACCGGATCCTCTCAAACTCTCCGGTGATCCTTTCCTCCCCGGCCGCCAGCTCGTTTCGAAGGTCGACCTCCCGGGCTTCCAGCCTCGACAGATCACCTTCCAGAGAAGTCACCTCATCCCCCAGTTTCTCCCTTTTCCTTTCAAGGTCCGCGAGAAGTTCCCCGTTGGCCGCGTATTCTTCAAATCTGAGCCTCAATACAATCTCATTGAGTTCTTCCCGCATGATCCTGTAGCGCCTCGCCTTGGCGGCGGTGCGCTTCATGGCGTTGAGCTGCCGCTGAACTTCCCGAAGGATATCGCCGACCCTGAGAAGGTTCTGCCGGGTGCGTTCCAGTTTCCTCTCGGCCTCGATCCTTCTCATCCGGTATTTCAGCACACCGGCGGCCTCTTCGATAAGGGCCCTCTTTTCCTCGGGTTTGGAATTGATGAGAAGGGATATCCTCCCTTGCTCCACAATGGAATATCCACGGCTGCTCCCCCCGGCATCGGCGATAAGCTCACGAACATCCTTGAGGCGGCACACCACCCCGTTAATCAGGTATTCACTCTCCCCGGTGCGGAACAGTTTCCTGCTGACGGAGACTTCAGAATAATCTCTCCACTGGTTTTCCATTGTCCCGTCGTTCTCGAAGGTCAGGGTAACTTCGGCCATCTGCCCGGGCTTCCGGCGGTCGCTCCCGTTAAAGATGACATCTTCCATCATCTGGCCGCGAAGGAGTTTGGCACTCTGCTCCCCAAGGGTCCACCGCACGGCATCCACGATATTGCTTTTCCCGCAGCCGTTGGGACCCACTACACCGGTTAAACCGTCCGATTGAAACTTAAAGACGGTCCTTTCCGGGAAAGATTTAAACCCCTGTATTTCAAGACCTTTTAACCGCATAGAAACAATTTCTGGAATCTAAAGTCTGGAATCCAGAGTCTAGAGTCCGGCTCCTTTCCGTAACCGTGGATTCTCACTTGACACTTCTCCTCATCAAAAATGTACCATGGGGTCGTAACCTTGTAAAGGCGATTGCCGGAGGAAAAAACCGTGCACGATTTTCCGTTGAAGAGAAGGAACTAAAAGGGAAAGCCTTTTCAGACGTAGCCCTTCGGGTCCAGGGGTATGCCGGCCTCAGCACAAACCCCGGCCCGGGGGATCAAATATTCCGATTTTCACCGGCACGTTACCCCCGTCCCGGATTGCGGAAACCTCCGGCTATTTCCCGGCTATTTCCGTCAGGTAATCAACGATGGCCCCCCGAGCTTCTTCAGGGATGGGACCACCGAACCTTTTATGATAATTGGACATCCTGTCCACGTTTTTCTCCCATCCGGCCCGGTCCTTTGCCCTTTGAAGGGGGCGCTCCAGGTCATGGCATTTGCCGCAGAATTCGTTGAAAGCCGCCTTTCCCTCTTCCAGGTCACCTTTCTTTTCCTGGCCAACGGAAAAAACAGCCATCGCCAGAACCATCATTACCGCAAGGATCAACGGGACGATCTTTTTCATAGTAACCTCCATGAGAAAATTGAGTTTCTTCCCCTTATCATGCTTACACCCTCTCGTGAGGGTCGAACAGTTTCCGGTGTTCCTCGAGGGCGTATTTATCGGTCATTCCGGCCATGTAGTCGCAAACGACCCTTTTGGGGTCCCCGTTATCGGTGATCTTACTGAAAATGTGGGGTGGGAGCTGCTTGGGCTTCTCCATGTAAACGTTAAAAAGGTCAGACAGAATCCTCTGGGCCTTCTCGGCCATCCTTGTGACCCTGTAATGCTCATAGAGATTTTCCTTCAGAAAAAGTTTCAGCTCCCTATTCATTTCACCCATTTCAGAACTGAAGGCAGCGACTCTCTCGTGGGCAAGGGAAAGATCCTCCCGGTTCAATAATCCCAGGTCCCTTACCCTTTCACCGATATTGTTGATAAGGTCGCTGACCTGCCAGTTGATGATCCGCCTGATGGCCTCGTGTTTGAGCATGGCGCTGCTCAAGGACCCACGTTCGGCGAAAATGGCATCGGTCACTGTTTTCCACAGCCGGACCGAGGACAAATCACCGGGTTCGATCATGGAAGAGGTCAGCCCATCGTCCAGATCGTGGTTGTTGTAGGCGATCTCATCGGCGATTTCCACGATCTGCGCCTCGAGAGAAGGCTGTGTTAGGCCGAAAATGGAGATCCCGGGGTGATCATAGTCGGTGCTGTGTTTCGCGATCCCCTCCCTCACCTCCCAGGTCAGGTTGAGGCCTGGAAAATCAGGATATCGATATTCAAGAAGATCGACGACTCTCAGGGATTGAAGGTTATGTTCGAAACCCCCTTCATCCTTCAGGAGTCCGTTCATCACCTTTTCCCCGGCATGCCCGAAAGGTGTGTGCCCCAGATCGTGGGCCAGAGCCACTGCTTCCGCAAGAGTCTCGTTAAGGTCAAGGGCCAGGGCCACGCTCCGGCTGATCTGGGCAACTTCCAGGGAATGGGTCAGCCTCGTCCGAAAATAATCCCCCTCATGATAGAAAAACACCTGGGTCTTGTATTCCATGCGACGGAAAGCACTACAGTGAATGATCCTGTCCCTGTCCCTCTCGAACGAAAGACGATACCGATGTTCGTCTTCAGGGAACCGCCGTCCCCTGCAAAGGCAGTTCAGTGCCGCCAGGGGAGAAAGTTCGTCCCTCTCCTTTTTCTCCCGATCTTCCCTAATCATAACCCCTCCATCCGGGATGGAGCCATCACCAGATTTCCGTTCTCATGCTGACAGATTGGCTGTTTCCTCACGGCATAGTATTCAGATAAATACGATAACACGTGGCAAAGGGGAAAAAAAGGGACCCGGCCGGGCCCCTTTTGAGATCTGAGATTATTCTGTTACAACCTTCCTGAAATCCGCCACCTGGGCGAAAAGTCCAGACACATCGTTCAAAATGGCCAGCCGGTTGTGTCTTACCGCAGCATCCTTGTCCATGACCATGACGCCGTCGAAGAAAGCGTCCACCGGTTTCTTCATTCCGGCCAGGATGTTGAGCACTTTAAGATAATCCCCTTTTTCCAGCATAGCGCCCGCGTTCTTACCTAGAGAAGCAGCTGCATCCAGCAAACCCTTTTCAACGGCCTCTTTGCCTTTTTTCCGATCCACCTTGCCGGAAAACCCTTCAGGGATGATGTTCATGACCCTCTTGAAGGAAAGCATGAGGTCCGCAAAGCCCGCCTTCTGGCTGAAGCTGGCAAGGGCTTCAAGCCTTGCGCCCGCGTCAACTGGATCTGCCCAGTAGTCTTCAAGCACCGCTGAAACAAGATCGTGCCTGTATCCGCGTCCCGTAAAGAGGTTGTGCAGGCGCCCTTTGAAAAACTCCTCCAGGCTCTCGAGAACCTCTTTCGTCGGTACATCGATCTTGTCCTTGAGGAGCTTAAGAGACTGTTTCATCAGGTCCGTAAGGGACACATGCCACCCGCGATCCATGAGGATGGCAATAATGGCCAGGGCGTGGCGACGAAGACCGTAGGGATCCGCGGTGCCGGTGGGTGAAATTCCGATCCCGAAACATCCGCAAACAGTATCGATCCTGTCCGCGATACTGACAGTGGCTCCTCCGACGGTTTTCGGGGTCTGGTCCCCGGAGAACCGCGGGGAATAATGTTCCAGGATTCCATCGGCGACTGTCCGGTCCATCCCTTCGGCCATGGCATATTCCCGCCCCATGACCCCCTGAAGCTCGGCGAACTCCCCGACCATCTGGGTCACAAGATCCCCTTTGCACAGCAGGGCGACATCCTTGACTTCCTTGAGGTTTTCGGGAGTGGTTTTGCGGGCGATGAACGCAGCAAGGGAAGAGAACCTCTCCATTTTCTCCCAGGAGGTCCCCAACCTCTCCTGAAACACCACATTTTTCAGTTCTTCAACCCGCTTTTTCAGGGGCGTTTTCAGGTCCTCCTGAAAGAAGAACATGGCATCCTCAAGGCGAGCCCTCAAGACCCTCTCGTTCCCCATGGCCACGACCCTGTTGTCACGGGTCTGGTTGTTGGAAACGGTGATAAAATAAGGGATGAGCTTCTTCCGGGTACTGGTCACCGAAAAATATCTCTGGTGGGAACGCATGGACGTGATGAGGACTTCCCTGGGCAGGGAGAGATACCTCTTGTCATAGCTGCCTGTGACGAGTACGGGATATTCCACAAGGTAGGTCACTTCGTCCAGCAACCCTTCATCCCGAATGGGAACCCCCCCGACCTCATCGGCGGCTGTCTGGACACCTTTCCAGATGAGTCCCCTTCTCTCGTCCTGGTCAAGAATGACCCTGGCTTTCCTGACCTGGCGGAAGTACCCTTTAACGTCCTGTATTTCAAAAGGTCCGGGCGCCATGAAGCGGTGGCCCCTTATCTCCCGTCCGGATCTGATCCCCTCCAGATCGAAGGGGACAACTTCGGAACCGTAAAGACACAGAATCCAACGGATCGGCCGGGGAAATCGCAGACTTAAGTGCCCCCATCTCTGGAATTTCGGAAAGTGAAGGGAAGTGATGATTCGGGGCATGATTCCGGGAAGAATCCGGGCTGTGGGCATGCTGTCTTCTGCCTTGACCGCGGCAACGTATTCACCCTTCGGCGTTGAAACGGTCTTCAGGTCGGCAACGTCCACGCCCTGTCCCCTGGCAAACCCCTCGGCGGCACGGGTGGGTTTCCCCTGCTCGTCAAAGGCAACGGACATGGCCGGGCCCAGGACCTCCTTCACTGTGGATTCCTGTTCTTCCAGGACGCCTGTGACGTGAAGGACGATGCGTCTCGGGGTAGCGTAAGACCTCGCATCTTCGTAGGATATCCTCGCAGCAGCCAGTTCCTTCCCGGCCAGCTCTTTGATCTGTGTAAGAGCGGGCGGCAGGTATGCTGCGGGGATCTCCTCGGTGCCGATCTCCAGAAGGACATCTCTTTTCATAGTCCGCCCCCTCCTGAAAGCTCCTTCTGGTCCGCAATGATGTTCTTTCCCATGAGGGGATAGCCCATGGATTCCCTCTGTTCCACGTAGGCAACCGCGCAGCCCCGGCATAAGTCACGAACCCGGTGGATGTATCCGGTCCGTTCGGTCACGCTGATGGCCCCGCGGGCGTCCAGCAGGTTAAATGCGTGGGAACACTTCAGGCAGTAGTCCAGCGCCGGAAGAACCAGGCCCTTTTCCAGAATCCTTTTGGATTCCTTCTCATACATGCTGAAAAGATCAAAAAGCATCGCTGTATCAGCGATCTCGAAGTTGTAGGTCGAGTGCTCCACTTCCCCCTGGTGGTGGACGTCCCCGTAGGTAACCCCGTCCGTCCAGATGAGGTTATAGACGTTGTCCACACCCTGGAGGTACATGGTGATCCTTTCCAGACCGTAAGTCAGTTCGGCGCACACGGGGTTGCACTCAACGGTCCCGGCCTGCTGGAAATAGGTGAACTGGGTGATCTCCATCCCGTCCAGCCACACCTCCCAGCCCAGGCCCCACGCCCCGACTGTCGGGTTCTCCCAATCGTCCTCCACAAACCGGATGTCGTGTTTTTTCGGGTCGATCCCCAGAGAATAAAGGCTTTCAAGGTACAGGTCCTGGATGTTGTCCGGGGACGGTTTAAGGATCACCTGGTACTGATAGTAATGCTGGAGCCTGTTGGGGTTTTCCCCGTAACGCCCATCAGTGGGTCTTCGGGATGGCTCCACATAGGCTACGTTCCACGGTTCAGGGCCAAGGGCCCTGAGAAGGGTAGCCGGGTTGAGTGTCCCGGCGCCGACCTCGAGGTCGTAGGGTTGACCGATGACGCACCCTTTTTCAGCCCAGAACCGCTCAAGGTTCAGCACAACCTGTTGAAAATCCGTTCCTCTCATATCCTGGGGTCTCCCATTTTTCGTGATCGGATCGTATTCAATCGGTCCAAAGAAAAGTTATTAAAAAGGGAACGGACCCTCCTGTCAAGGTGAGAAGGCGTAAAGATTGCTTTTACCACCATCACCCCTTGGACCCGTTCCGGAGGTTCCGGAGGGATGGAATCGATCTGGGCTCAAAGCCCATCTGGAAAACGGTATGGGCATGAAGTTTCCGGTGAAGCTCCTGGGCCGTTTCCTCCCTGATGGAAAGGCGGGTTCCCCCGGAGAAACCCTTCCCGAGGAAGTACCGCAGGTTCGCCAGGTCCC
>CBFDCL010000091.1:0-8734 GCA_965603295.1 uncultured bacterium
AGAACCCCGAGGAGCGCTACCAGGCGCTCATGCGGTATGGGCGTGATCTGACGGAACTGGCACGCAAGGGAAAAGTAGACCCCGTTATCGGCCGGGACGACGAAATAAGGCGCGTGATCCAGGTCCTTTCCCGCCGGACAAAGAACAACCCGGTGCTCATCGGGGAGCCTGGTGTCGGAAAGACCGCCATTGCCGAAGGGCTTGCTCAGAGAGTCGCGGACGGTGATGTCCCGGAAGGCCTGCGGAACAAGAAGATCATTGCTCTGGATATGGGCGCACTGGTGGCCGGGGCCAAGTACCGGGGCCAGTTCGAGGAGCGCCTGAAGGCGGTTCTGCACGAGGTTGAGGAGGCGTCGGGGGAAATTGTTCTTTTCATCGACGAACTTCACAATCTCGTGGGTGCCGGCCGCGCGGAAGGTTCCATGGACGCGTCGAACATGCTAAAGCCGGCTCTGGCCCGGGGGGAACTCAAGTGTGTTGGAGCGACAACCCTCGATGAATTCAGGAAGCATATTGAAAAGGACGCCGCCCTCGAGAGGAGGTTCCAACCTGTTTTCGTTCCGGAACCCTCTGTGGAGGATACCATCGCCATCCTTCGGGGGTTGAAGGAGAAGTACGAAATCCATCACGGTGTCCGGGTGACCGACTCAGCTATCGTTTCCGCCGCCACCCTTTCGCACAGGTACATCGCTGACCGTTTCCTCCCGGACAAGGCCATTGATCTTGTAGACGAAGCGGCCTCACGCCTGCGCATTGAGATTGACAGCCTTCCCCAGGAAATCGACGAAGTCCAGCGCAGAATCGTACAGCTGCAGATCGAAAAGGAAGCCCTCAAAAAGGAGAAGGATGACGCTTCCGGGGAGCGGCTTGGGAAGGTTGAAAAGGATCTCGCCGAACTGGGGGAGAAGAACGCCTCTATGAAAGCCCATTGGCAGACGGAAAAGGACACCATCCAGACACTCCGTGATCTCAAAGAGCAGTTGGAGGAAGCGAAGTACAAAGCGCAGAAGGCGGAGCATGCCGGCGACCTGGAAGGAGCCGCCCAGCTCAAATACGGCACCGTCCCGGACCTTCAGGCCAAGGTAGAAGAGGCCGGGAAGCATCTCGAGAAGCTCCAGTCTTCACTGCGAATGCTCAAGGAAGAGGTTGATTCCGAGGACATCGCCGCCATCGTATCGAGGTGGACCGGCATCCCGGTGAGCCGTCTTATGGAAGGGGAGGCCGAGAAACTGGTCCACATGGAGGACAGGCTTTCCGAGAGGGTTATCGGACAGGGTGAAGCGGTCACGGCGGTTTCCAACGCCGTCCGGAGGGCGAGGGCCGGCCTGCAGGATCCCAACCGCCCCATCGGTTCATTTATCTTTATGGGTCCTACCGGTGTAGGAAAAACGGAGCTGGCAAGAGCTCTGGCCCACTTCCTGTTTGACGATGACGGAGCCATGATCCGGATCGATATGTCGGAATTCATGGAGAAACACTCCGTGGCACGCCTCATCGGTGCTCCCCCGGGATACGTCGGGTACGAGGAAGGGGGGTACCTGACGGAGGCCGTCCGCCGGAGGCCCTACAGCGTTATTCTCTTTGACGAGATCGAAAAAGCCCACCAGGAGGTCTTCAACGTCCTCCTGCAGCTCCTCGATGACGGAAGGCTTACGGACGGGCAGGGCAGAACCGTGGATTTCAGGAACACGGTGGTTATCATGACATCCAACATCGGGAGCAGTGCTATCGTCGACCTGCAGGAAGGGAACGCGGGGGAAATGGAAAAGCGGGTCATGGAAGCCCTCCGTTCCCACTTTCGCCCTGAGTTTCTCAACCGGATTGACGATGTGATTATTTTCCATTCCCTTTCACGGGAACAGATCCGTGCCATCGTGAGGATCCAGGCTCAGCGCCTCGGTGCCATGATGGAAGATCGAGGAATTTCCCTGGATCTCACCGATGAAGCTCTGGACCTTCTTGCGGTGGAAGGTTACGATCCTGCCTATGGCGCGAGGCCCCTCCGCAGGACTATCCAGAAAAAGATCCAGGATGTCCTGGCGATGGAAATCCTCTCCGGCGCTTTTGTGGAAGGGGATACCGTGGTAGTCAATGCCAGGGACGGGGAACTGGTGTTTGAAAAGAAAGTTTGAGAGTTTGAGAGTTTGAGAATTGTGGATTAAAATTTCAACATCTCACATTGAAAAAAATTCGGGATCCAAAATCCAAGGTTAAACTTCAAACCTAAAACTGCAAACCGCAACCTCAGGATTTAACTTTCAAACTTTCAAACTCTCAAACTCTCAAACTCTCAAACTCTCAAACTTATACTTCCCCTCAGCTCTGTTTAATCGGCACCGTAAAGTGGAAGGCGCTTCCTCCTTCAGGGGCTGAGTCCACCCAGATCTTTCCCCCGTGCAGCTCCACGAAGGATTTGCATATATAGAGTCCCAGTCCCGCTCCTTTGTACGTCCGTGAGGTCCCTGTCTCGACCTGGAAAAACTGTTCGAAGATCCTCTGTCTATGGTCTTCGGGTATCCCGATGCCCCGGTCCACGACGCTGACCTGAACCAGGTCACCGAGGTCGGCTTCCCTGCGCCCCATGATCACCTTCGCTGTGATGTCCACCGGTGACCCGGGAGGAGAGAACTTCAGGGCATTGGTCACCAGGTTCGTGAGGACCTGTGTGATCTTGTCCGAGTCGGCCTCGAAGGCTGGCAGGCCATCCGGAATGAGCACGTTGATAACGGGGGGCATCTCGGTGACGTGGCGCGTCGAAGATCTGACGTGTGGAAGGATCTCCTCCAGCTTCACTTCCCGGAACCGGATGGAAAGCTTGCCCGATTCCATCTGGCCGGTGTCCAGGAGATCATTGATGAGAGCAAGCAGATCCTTGCCTTTTCTCAGGATCTGGCGGATGTAATCGCTTTGCTCACCGGTGAGTTCCCCCACCTGGGATTCCGCAAGGAGCTCCGAGAACCCGATGATCGATGTCAGGGGGGTTCGCAACTCGTGGGAGACCATGGAAACAAAATCGGACTTGGTACGGTTCAGAGTCTCCAGGTTCAGGTTGGCTTTTCTCAGTTCATCGATTGCTTTTTCTAACTGATCGTTCTTTTTTTCCAGGCGGGAGTAAAGGGATGCGTTCCGGAGGGCGTTGGTGCTGGCCGCGGCGATGATCTTCGCCATGGTGATCTCGTCCTCCGTAAACCCTCTGTCCTCCCGGGATGCCCTGAGGAGCATGGCGCCCAGGATCTCACCCCGGAAGGACAGGGGAACGGCGAGGATGGAGCGGATGCCGAGTCCGGAAACGGTTTCCCTGACGGCTTTCATGAGCGGGTCGGTCTGAACGTCGTCCACTGCCACCACGTCCCCCGTCCGAAAGGCCTGCAGGATCTCGGGGTATTTGATGAGATCAATGGTCAGCTCACCGATGTTAGGGTCATCGTGGGAAACGAGAAGGCGTCCTCTTGGTGTGCCGGCTTCGCTGTCCCAGTCGTTCTCAACGGTAATTATGGAACAGCGCTGCCCGTGCAGGGCATGGGCCATTTTGGTAACAAGGGTCAGGAGAACCTGTTTCAGGTCAAGTGAGGACGTTGTGGTTTCAAGGGTCTCCCAGGCCAGCATAAACTGATCCGTTCTCTCCAACAGGTCCCGGAGAACGATCCGACGCTGAAGGTTCACTCTGGCCCGGGCCATGACCTCCATCGGGGAGAACGGTTTGAGGATGTAGTCGTTGGCCCCGGATTTAAGCCCCTTGATGATATCCTCTCTCCTGGTAAGGGATGTGACCATCAGGATAGGGATTTCGCTGCCTTGGGCCGACTGCCTGATGGATCGGCAGACCTCGAATCCGGAAAGGCTTGGGAGGATGATGTCAAGACAGATAAGATCGGGCAGTTCCAGAAGGGCGGTCTCTAACCCAGTCGGGCCGTCGGCCTCCTCGAGGACATCGTACCCCTCGTTTTTAAAAATGTTCGTCAGGATGTTTCTGGAAACGGCGTCATCTTCGATCACGAGGATAAGAGGTTTTCTCCGTTTTCCAGCGGGCCCAGATAGTTCCGGCTCCGGTGAGTCCGACAGGGACATTTAAATCTCTCCCCCGGGAAGTGCCGCCCCTATTCGGGGCGAATCTCCACTGTTTATGTTCCGTTAGTGACAATTAACACTTTTCAGTTTCTCATCATTTCCACTATCCACGAAAAACAGGATCGCTGTCAAGGACTGGAAATCCGGGATTCCAGGGAAAAAGGCTTTAAATTGGGTTGGTCGCAGTTTATAATTCTCATGGTTTACCGGCGCTGGGTGAAGTAGACAAACCTGAGACATTTCAAGAGGGAGGAGGATCAAATGGCCGTAAAAGTGGCGATCAATGGCTTCGGCCGCATTGGCAGGCTTCTTGTGAGGAGCGCGATGGAGGATCCCTCCATCGAATTCGTTGCCATCAATGATCTGACCGACTCCGAAACATTAAGTTTTCTGCTTTGCCACGATTCCGTTCACGGTTGCCTTCCGAAGGAGAAACAGAGCCGGGCTTCCGGTGACTCCCTTATCGTTGCCGGAAAACTTGTGCGGGTTTTCTCCGAAAAAGATCCTTTGAACCTTCCCTGGAAGGAACTCGGCGTCGATGTGGTCATGGAATGCACCGGGAAATTCCGCAAACGGGATGATGCGGCAAAGCACCTGAGCGCAGGAGCTTCCCACGTAATCCTCTCCGCTCCCGGCAAGAACCCCGACATCACGGTTGTCATGGGTGTCAATCACGAGAGCCTCGATGGGGAGAAGCATCGCATTATCTCCAACGCCTCCTGCACAACCAACTGCCTCGCCCCGGTGGCCAAAGTTCTGGATGACCGGTTCGAGATTGTCCACGGTGTCATGACAACGATTCATGCCTACACCAACGATCAGAGGATCCTTGATCTTCCCCATTCGGATCTGCGGCGCGCCAGGGCCGCGGCTCTGTCAATGATACCAACTACCACGGGAGCCGCCTCGGCCGTTGGGGAAGTCCTCCCGCGGCTTAAGGGGAAGCTGGATGGACTTGCCATCAGGGTCCCGACGCCCAACGTCTCTATTGTGGACCTGAGCGTGGAACTGTCGAAACCCGTCGATGTCGAATCCATCAACTCCGAGATGAAGAGGGCATCCCAGGAAGGCCCGTTGGCAGGATATCTCGCTTACAACGAGGAACCTCTTGTTTCCGTTGATTTTAACGGTTCGGAAGCCTCTTCCATTTTCGATGCGCCCCTGACGAAGGTCGTGGATGGCAAGATGGCTAAGGTCCTTGCCTGGTACGATAACGAATACGGGTACGCCGTGCGGATGATGGACCTTGTCCGATATCTCTACGGAGTATGACATGCTGCGGAAAAAAACAATTGAAGATGTCGAACTTGCGGGGAAAAAAGCCTTGGTCCGGGTGGACTTCAACGTTCCCCTGGATGCCCACGGCAACATCACGGAAGACACCAGGATAAGGGCAAGCCTTCCCACCATCAACCACATCCTGGATCACGGCGGAAGCGTGATCCTCATGAGCCATCTGGGACGGCCCAAAGACAAACCGGATCATTCCTTGAGCCTCGAGCCTGTGGCAATGCGGTTAAGCCGTCTTCTCAAACAGGACGTGAAGCTGATCCCTGATTGTGTCGGGGAGGAAGCCGAAAAGGCAAGCAGGGAACTTCGGCCCGGCTCGGTCATCATCCTGGAAAACCTGAGGTTCCATCCCGGTGAGAGGGGAAATGATCCTGAATTTTCCGGTCAATTGGCCGCCCTCGCCGACCTTTACGTGGATGACGCGTTTGCCACCGCCCACCGCGCCCATGCGTCCGTTGTAGGTGTCCCGGCCGTTTTGAAACCCGCGGTGGCCGGGTTTCTCATGAAAGATGAGATCGATTATTTCAACCTCGCCCTGAAGCAGCCGGCACGGCCCCTCGTCGCGATTCTCGGTGGCGGAAAGGTCTCCGATAAGATAAAGACCGTGATGAGTCTCATGGAGAAGGTTGACAAGATCATCATTGGCGGAGGCATGGCTTTTACTTTCCTGAAAAGCCAGGGCTACCCCGTCGGCCTTTCCCTCGTGGATGAGGGCATGCTGGATCTGGCCGCCAGGATCATGGCTGAAGCGAGATCCAGGGGGATTCCGTTTTACACCCCGGTGGATTGCGTGGTTGCCGAAGCCAGAGAAGAGAAAGTGAAAACCATGGTTGTTCCGGCTCAGGAGATCCCGGAATACGATATGGGGTTGGACATCGGTCCGGCCACGATCACCCTTTTTGAAGAGGTGATCAGCGGGGCTGGTACCATCGTCTGGAACGGGCCCATGGGTGTTTTCGAACTATCCCCTTTCAGCAAAGGGACTGTTTCCATGGTTGAGGCCCTGGCAAGATCCCAGGCCCTGACCATTCTCGGAGGCGGTGATACCGACGTCGCTGTGAGCGAAACCGGGAAATCGGACAAGATCGACTACATCTCCACCGGCGGGGGAGCTTTCCTGATGCTCCTGGAAAACGGGGAGCTTCCGGGAATCAGCGCTCTGGAAAACGGATAGCCTTACAGAGAAAGTTGACTTCGGGGCAGCGAAGGTGGTATAGCCCGCTGTTCCAGGGAGGGTTGCCATGAAGAGAAAACCGCTCATCGTGGCCAACTGGAAAATGAACAAGACGGTTCCCGAGTGTGTGGATTTCGTCCAGGAATTCGTGCAGTTCCTGGAGGAGGGGCCGGATGTGGATGTGGTTCTATCACCCTCCTTTACCGCCCTGGCTTCTGCGGCAAAGGCCCTTGAGGGCAGCGGTGTGGGACTTGCCGCCCAGAACATGCACTGGGAGGACTCGGGGGCTTTCACCGGTGAGATCAGCCCGATCCAGCTCCGGGACATCGGCTGCCGTTACGTGATCATCGGTCATTCCGAACGTCGGCAGTATTTTGGGGAAAGTGACGGAGAAATCTCCCGAAAGGTCGGTGCGTCCCTTCAGGAGGGCATTGTCCCCATCCTTTGCGTGGGGGAAACCCTCGGGGAGAGGGATTACGGCAAGACCTTCGAAGTCATCGAGAGACAGCTGCACGGGGGGACGGAAGGCGCCGTTTTAGAGACCGGAACCGAACTGGTTGTCGCCTATGAACCCGTCTGGGCCATAGGAACCGGGAAAACAGCTTTCCCCCAGGAAGCCCAGGAAGTACATCACTTCATCAGGGGCCTCTTGACCAACCTGTTCGGTGCGGAGGTTTCCGCCTCCGTCAGGACCCTTTATGGCGGGTCCGTCAAGCCGGAGAACATGGCCTCACTCATGGAAATGGTTGACATTGACGGAGCCTTGGTCGGAGGGGCAAGCTTGGCGCCTGAAAGTTTTGCAAATATAATTAAATCCGTGATCCGTGATTCGTGATGGGCCAATGTGCGGGGAACACAGCCGGAGTTGGCGATGGCGGATCATAGGTTACCTGTCACCGGTTATTAAGTCTGGAGGTACAAAACACAGATGCTCACTCTAATAAAGATAATTCACATTATCGCGGCCGTTTTCCTTATCATGGTCGTCCTGTTTCAAACGGGTAAAGGCGCCGAGATGGGCGCGGCTTTTGGCGGTTCAAGCCAGACGCTTTTCGGGGGAGGCGGACCAGCGGGTTTCATGACCAAACTGACCACGGCGGCTGCCGTTGGTTTTATGCTCACCTCACTGACCCTTGCCTATCTGTCCTCACACAGCCGTGTTACGGTAGGTAACGTCCCGGTAACCCAGACGCCGATTGAGACTCAGGACCAGACCCAAGGTGGAGAAACCGGGGTTCCCGCAGCGCCAAAAGCCGAGGAAGGCAGCCAGGACCAGTAAAGGGTCCCCTTATTCGGATACCACTTTCGTTCCGGGGGCTATGTTCCTGACGCTCTCGATGATCCTGGCTAAAGAGGTTTCGGGGCGTGCCAGGATAATCTGAATCTCCCCCAGCTTCTCCCGGGGCGGCTTAACATCTCCGATGGGCTCCTTCTCTTCCACCGGGGTGAGGGTGTCGCCTGTTGAAAGTCCGTCATTGGCTCCCAGATCAACGAAAACGATGTCCCCCTTCCCGAGGAGGGTCTTTGCTTCCGGGTTGATGAGGATATACCCCTCGAGGTCCAGCGGCTGACCCGGCCCCGAATCGGGAAGCATTGACAGATAATCGATGTGCCGGATAACGTGGTCCCCTGGTTTGGCGTCCCGGTATATTCCACCCACCATGGCAGTGGACAGACCGTCCCTCGCGTCCACCACAGTCAGGTCCCCGAGGACCCTGACGAGATACCCCATCTTTTCCGCCGTGACCGGATGCACCACTTCATCAAAGACCCTGACGATGGAATACTGGTCATCCACGATGAGCGGGGCTCCTTTCGGTGTGGAAATGTAGACTTTCATCCCCGGCCGGATCAGCAGCCTCCTCTCCTCTGTGGAAGTGATCGTCCCAAGGCCTATCTCCTCATTTTCAACAATAAGACCGTAAGTGCTTAAAGCCAGGATCATCTCCTGTTTAACCTCTTCGGTGACGGCTTCGGCCTGGTCCCGTTCCGGTTCTGTTTCAGCGACGGGTGCAGGGGGTGGGGGAGGAAGATCCGGTTTAGCCGTGCCAGCGGGCGGAGGCCTCCTTGTGACCACGGACGGGATCAGGATCTCCTGGCCGGGATAAATGAGGTGGGGGTTTTCGATATCCCGGTTAGCGCTCCAGACCTGAGGCCACAGAAAGGGGTCATACAGGTAGCTTGTGGAAATGTCCCACAGGG
>CBFDCL010000092.1:0-8720 GCA_965603295.1 uncultured bacterium
ACTAATCACGGATTTTTTCAACTTCAAACCTCAAACTGTAAACACAACTTAAACTTTCTTTAGGGTCACATCTTACCTATAAATTTTTTGATTTAGGCTCGGTTTGATCAATCGGCTCAAATAGGTTGTGTGCAGATTCAAGTGTTCTCCGATTCCTCTTTATGAATATAGATGTTTCCGAAATGCTTCAACCATCATGAAATTACATTTTTCCTGGATGCCAGTGAAGTTTCGTCGAAAAGTTTCTCAAGTGTAGGTCTTGAGGCTTTCCGCTACATCAAAGAAATTTCTAGGGATATTAGCTCCTGATCCATCAATGATTCAACTTCCTGGATGAATTGGGAGTTTCCCAGGTAGATACTACTTTCCAACTTGTCCCAGAGTTCATCCTTACCGATGCCGTCGTAAACGAACTGGATGTTACTCTGGCAAACCGTTTTTCTTTTTCCGCTTTAATGAGCCAGAATCCAGCCAGTCGTAAGAATGGAACAGGGTACTGCCTTGCCAGCCGTGGCCAGATAACTGCTCTATTTCCATTCGTTGGGTTTTTCGACCAGATGAGCCCGTACCGGATTCAGGATGATGTATCGGCACAGTTTCAGGAGGCATGTCTCCTTTTGCACGACGACGGAATTATACCGGTCTTGCAGAACGTGGGCGGCCTTCCTGTGATGTTTGTTGAAGGTGATACAGGAGCGGCTATTGAGTCTTTTCATCCCTCTGGCCAGGTTGGGTTCCCGGGTTTCGATGAGCAGGTGATAGTGGTTGGTCATGAGGCAATATCCATGGCAGAGCCATCGGTACTGCTCAACGGTTTGCCCCAGGATTTTCAGGAATCTGGTATCATCTTTTTCATCGTAATAGCTGCTCTGCTTATCGTTCCCCCGGGCGGTGATGTGATATACTTCGCCCGGGAATTGAGGGCGGAGAGGTCTTGCCATATTGATACTCCTTTCCGTCCGATGGCGTTTGGTGAGGAGCAAAATTCTTGCCAAAAAGCGATACTTATTGATGCTGGAAATCAGCAAGGATTCAGAAAGGTTAAATGGCAAGATACGACCCCAAGGTTTCACCAAGATTTCAAAACGAGCCGATTCTTCTCGGGAAACCATGAGAAAAGCTATCATATTGTCCGGTCATTGTACGGGCCTGGCTCTTATAAGAGGGCTTGGTGCCGCCGGAGTTCCAGTATCGATCGTATATTATGACCGAAATGAAATGGGGCACCTATCCAAGTATGTTGAAGAAAGGTATTTGATCAAGGATCCGGAAGAACATGAGGATGAATTCATTGATTTTTTTTGCAGCGGTCTTAAAGGTCACGAAGGTTCGGTAATCCTTCCCGCTGACGATACGACCCTTGCCGTAACATCCAGGTATAAGGGCCTTTTAGAGGACCATGGTTACATAGTCGGCTGTTCCGACTGGAATGTTGTCCATAAAGTCCTGGAAAAAATCCATACGTACAGAGTTGCGGAAAAGATCGGAGTCCCGGTTCCGAAGACTGACCTCATCCAAGACGTGGATAAAATTGATGGGATTCTTGAAAATACACACTTCCCGTGTCTGGTTAAACCCTGTGTGAGCCATCAATACCACAAACAGTTCGGGTATAAGCTGAAGAAAGTTTTCAGCGTAGATGAAGCTGTCCGGGCTATCCGGAAAGCTCTTGATCAAAACCTAGACGTAATGGTTCAGGAATACATCCCAAGCGAAGAAAACAATGGTGTCAACTATAACTCGTATATGTGGGACGGACAGATCCTTCTTGAGCACACTGCTGAAAAATTGCGTATGACTAAAGGAGGTTTCGGTGTTCCAAATGTCGTCGTTAATCGAAACATAGAAGCGATCAAGGAACTGGCCCCACCGCTGTTAAGAAAAATCGGACTGACCGGATACAGCTGCACTGAGTTCAAAAAGGACCCGAGAGACAATCTCTACAAGTTAATGGAGATAAACGGAAGGTATAACCGGTCAGGTCTGCAGCCAATATCCGCAGGCATCAACTTTCCGTGGTTCATGTACTGTCATCTTACAGGAAAAACATTACCGGTTTTCACCCCTGTAAGGGAGACCGTATACTGGATTGATGAATTTAATGATCTCGCCTCAGAAGCAGCTCGACTTTTTTCGAGAAAAATCGGGATCAGGGAGTTTTTCAGGCCATATCTGCGTAAACACGTCTACGCGGTTTATGACAAGAATGACCTGCTGCCATTTTTTAAAAGAGCGTATTCATCGTTCGCACAGGCAGTCAAAAAACCCTTTACGATGGGCAGGTTGTCCTAGGCCCGATTGTCTGCATCCCTAACCGTATAAGGTGCGATTTGGTTCCCTGACACTGAAAACCGGAGTTTGAAGTTGGACGTTTGAAGTTTGATGTCTGATGTTTGAAAGGCACCCTTGTGGGGTCAGGACAACCTTTTGCCAAGGCTTCGGGGCGCAATTCTGCCTTCTGATATTTTTCTCATTTTAACGATAAGTCGGGACAGGACGGGAGCGGATGGGGTTAGAGTTCATACTTTTCCGTCGTCGCTAACGCTTTTCGAGGAGCTAAGCGGACAAGCAGGTTTCTAAAAGGGCACATTCAGCGCCCCTCGCTCCTTGAAAACTTGTCCCTTTTCCCTTTAACCTCTCCCCTCGCTCGAAGGGTGCTGATTCCAATCCCCCGGTAAGCCTCTCCAACAATAGTGCCGCTTTGAAATACAGACTTCCTTACTTTTTGGCTTTTTCCTGATGTCCCCAATAATCACCGGATGGCGACCAGGCAAACCTTGGGGTCCTGTCCAGCCTTCCCTGAAGCTTCCCTCTGCGTCTCTGGCTTCAACGTGACAGTTCGGCTTGGCGGGCACGGGGGCGCGGAGAAAATCTGTGATCAGTGATTAATGACTGGTGGTTAGCAACTGGAAAAAACAAAAGACTAATCACGGATTTTTTCAACTTCAAACCTCAAACTTCAAGCAGGTTTTTTCCCTTCCCCCTTTTCCCCCCTTTCCGTTCCGTGGTAATCTTCCTCCATGAAGATCCTGGACCTTTTCTGGCTGTTTCTCATTATCTCCGCCTTCGCTCCTCTGATCCAGCGACGCTCCCTCGAGGCCAAAAGGCTGGCCACCCTTCGAAGGATCGAGGCCGACCGGGGAAGCCGGGTCATCGCCCTTATCCACCGGCAGGAAACCCTTAGCCTCCTGGGATTCCCCCTGATGCGCTACATCGACATCCAGGATTCCGAGGAGATCATCCGGGCCATCAAGCTCACCGACGACTCGATCCCCATCGACATCATCCTCCATACACCTGGAGGGCTCGTCCTGGCCTCCGAGCAGGTTGCTCACGCCCTTTTAAAACACCCCGCCAGGGTGACGGTGTTCATCCCCCACTACGCCATGTCCGGCGGCACCCTCCTGGCCCTCGCCGCCGACGAGATTTTCATGGATGAGAACGCCGTTATCGGCCCAGTGGACCCCCAGGTGGGCAGCTTCCCGGCCGCATCCATCATCCAGGCCGTGGAAAGCAAACCGGTGGAAAAGGTGGACGACGAAACGCTGATCCTGGCGGACGTGAGCCGCAAAGCCATTCGCCAGGTTCAAACCTGTGTGGAGAGGATCCTCGCGGAAAAGATGAAGCCCGCCGAGGCGCGAAGGCTCGCCCGCACCCTGTCTACCGGGAAATGGACCCATGACTACCCCATCACCTGTGAGGAAGCCAGGGAGTTGGGCCTTTCTGTAAGCGAAGAGGTCCCCGAGGAGATTTTTCATTTCATGACCCTCTTTCCCCAGCCCAGTTCCCGGCGGCCCTCGGTTCAGTACATTCCCCTGCCTTACAGAGAAGCGCCGAAAGGAAAAGACTGAACCCGGGAGGGCAGTCAAAATCCAAGATTAAAAATGTTTCTGGTGATTAGTAATTAGTGATTGAATTTTGAGCTCAAAGCCCAAGGAAAAACACGTTAAACATTAAACGTTAAACGTGGAACATTTTTCTCTGCACCCTGCACTTTGCATTCTACACTTCTGCGGACCTATTACTGGGTCCGCATACTCTTGTCGATCTCTTCCAAAAGAGAGCGGACGTTTCCGGCCTCGGGTGAACTGCCGGTGACCTTCAGGGATTCCTCGAGAGCCTCCCTGGCGCCCGCAGCGTCCCCGAGATCATAAAACAGAACGATCCCCAGGTTTATCCTGCTCTGCAGGTGGGTCGGGGAAATGGAAGCAGCCTTTCTGAACCTCTTCACCGCCTCGTCCGGCTGCCCGTTCCTTCTGTACATCACGCCCAGGTCCGTCAGGACATCGGGGTTCCCCGGGCTAAGGGCCAGGGCCTTCTCGTAGGCATCAATGGACTCGAGATACAGACGGCTGTCAAAGTACGTGTTCCCGAGCTGGACGAGAAGATCGGCGTCATAAGGGTTGCTTTCCAGTTGGCGTTTCAGTTCGCTGATCTTAAGACTGTAATCGGGACCGGACTGGGCAGCCGGCGCCGGAGGCATCGAGGGCGGGGACATCCGGGTGACGGCCTGCTTTGAACGGAAAAGCTTCGGGGCCAGGATCCCTGTCATGAGGCCTACGAACAAGGCCGCGCTGACCAGGAGGATCATCTTTTTTTTATCCATTTATTTAACCTCCGGAAGAATCCAGTATTTTCTCACAGGTACACTTTGATCTGTTTTTCCAGTTCCCCGTAACTGTGGTAGCCCAGCATTTTCTTAACGAGCCTCCCCTCCCTGTCAACGATGAAAAGGGTGGGGATGGTGGATACTCCTCCAAAGGCCCTGGTGGCCCCGTCGTTTCCCATGAGGACTTTATAGGGGATCAGGTTCTCGTGGATAAAAGGGCCCAGAACCTCCAAACCCTCATGGTCCAGGGAGACACCGAGGACCACCAGCCCTTTTTGGGCATACTCCTTGTGGAGCTTCGACAGGACCGGAACCATCTCCTGGCAGGGTGCGCACCAGGTGGCCCAGAAATCGATGACTATCACCTGACCAGCATGATCGGAAAACCGGACCATGGAACCGTCAACGGCCGGCAGGGTGAAATCCGGGGCCCTTCCCGCCGTGTTCCGGCCGGTGTCCGCGCAGGCGGAGATGAAAACGATGGTGAAAAGCAGTGCTGCAAGTTGTTTCATTAAGTTTTCCTTCCACGGGCAAGACCACGCTGCGAACCGCTTCCCCTTGCCCCCGGCGTTTCTATTTTTACCATAAGGGAAAAGCCGGCCCGAGGTCATAGAGAATTTAACGGCGGATTTTTATTAAGATTTTTACTCCAGCAATGAGCATGCCATTATTTCTTAATAAAATCTCAAGGATTAACAAAGAGTTGTAAAAAAGCCGCATTAACAGATGCGCAAAATTTTCTCAAAAATGAAAGGGGAAGCGCAAAAGAGATCCCTTTTTTCCCTGTTCACTACCCGGCGCAGATTGTAAACTGGCGCCATGAAATGGTCCCTCATCCTATTTTCCTACCTCCTGGGCTCCCTCCCTTCCGGTCTCGTTGTTGCAAAACTCCTGGGCAAAAACGATCCTCGGCTTTCGGGTTCCGGGAACATCGGCACCACCAATGTATTAAGGACCCTGGGCAAGAAAGCAGCGGCAGCGACCCTTCTTGGGGATGTGGCAAAAGGGGTCATACCGGTCCTCGCCGCGCGGTGCCTGATGCCTGAAGGTTCTGCGGTTATCTACTTCGCAGCGGCGGCAGCCATCCTCGGACACGATTTTTCCTTCCTGCTCCACTTCAAGGGGGGGAAAGGTGTTGCAACCACCGTCGGCGCCCTTGCCGCCCTGAGTCCGGCCGTGGCGACCCTCTGCCTGGTTACGTGGGTGGTGGTGGTAGGAATCACCAGGTACTCCTCGGCGGGAGCTCTGTCAGCGGCGGCGGCGTGTCCCCTTTTCGCCCTCGTGATCATCGGCCCGGGCAGATTCACCCTCTTTTGTGCGGCCGTGGCGGCGCTGCTGTGGTTTCTCCACAGGGATAACATCAAGCGGCTGTTAGACGGAACTGAAAATCGATTCTGAACTGATTCTAATTGCAGATTCCATCCACCTTCGCAAATGTCTTTCCACCAGTTTCCGACTTCGCCCTCTGGGCTACGACGGACAAGATGGTGGACAGGGAGTTTAATTTTCAAAAAACACATCACTGATTGGCGATTTGTCATTCATGATGGGTTTTTGGACTTGCAGGCCAAGGCCCAAAGTCCAAAGAAAGATCGGTTTATTATCCCCTCGATCCTCTTCCCCTCGCAGGATCCACTATTGCTTTCATGCTTTATTGCCTGGCCGCGCCGTTGTTTAGTCGCCCAGTCGGGATCTTCTCCTGGCTCCTGAACTTCAAACCCCAAACTTCAAACGTCAAACTTTTTTCCTGTGCCCTTTTTCACAGCTTTTCGATCCTCCCTCGGTCTCTTCTCTGGGATTTCGACAGTTTCCGGCCCTCGGCGCTCTGCCCCCTGCGCCCCGGCTCCTCGTCTTCATCTCCCTTGAGTCGCCGGTACATCTCATCCTGAACTTTTTCCCAGAACCGTTCCGGGGACACCGGGGTGACCTCACCGCGGCGGGCTGCATCCGTTAATTCCCGATCCGCACTTACCAGGATATCCGCCTCATTTTTTCTGATGGCTTCCAGGATCACCTGGTCGGCAGTAAGCCCCCTTGGTGAAAAACGTACGGTTATCCCCCCTATCTTCTGGGCGTTCCCTCCCAGGCGGACCGCTTCCGCTCCATCAAACACAACGCTGATCCGATGGCGCTTCCCGGTCCGATAAACCGAAAGCTCCCTGACAAGGACCTCCCTTGCCTCCTTCATGTCAGTCCTTTCGACCATTTTCAGGTCGGGGATGCGCCGGATGAGATTGTAGCCGTCGATAATGATACGCATGGGGTTTTCCGTCCTCAGGTGCAATTCGAGAAAATCTACCCCGAGTCTTTTCCGGGGGGACCTTGTGAGGGGAACAATTAACTGTTCTCTGTACACCGGTCCCGGTTAACTGTAAACTCCCTGAGGATGTTTTTTCTTTTGAAAACCATATCACCCCTCGTGCTGGCCGCCTGCTTCTGCCTTCCGGGGGCGGGTCCAGCACACGCCGCTCCGGTTATTCCCCTTAACCCGGGGAGCACCTGGACCTATCGAGACCTCGAGGGGGACCTCGAGACAATGGTCATCAAGGGGGTCGTCCTTACCAAGGGCGTTCCGCTCATTGAAGCTTCCTACGGGGATCAGGGATCTTATTTTTACATTCTGAGCAAAGAAGGCCTGTTCCGCCTTCAGCCCCTGGGAGCCGTGGGGACGGATGCACCGCGCGGCAACCTGACCCTGCTTGCCCAGCTGCCGCTGGAACCCGGCCGCACCTGGCAGTCATCATGGTCCACCCCTCCTCTCTTCTTCGAGGTTCTTTCCCGGGGAACCGTTACGGTGGCCGCCGGCACTTTTGCGAACACCATCAAAATCGGTTACCGGCCGGCCACAGACCCGATCTTTGCCGGGTTCATCTGGATCAACCCGGAGGTGGGTATCCTTGCACAGGAACAAACCGGCTACCGGGCGGAACTTTTTTCCTATGCCCTTTCGGATCTGCTCCCTCCGGCCGAGGTGGCCCTTGATGGCTCTAAACTTGCGGGCCTGTTCCAGTTGAAAAATTCCAGAGAGGAGGATTTATCCCCTCCGTCCCTTTCGAAACAAGCCTTGAACTGGCTGAGGAAATCGGGTGTGCCTTTCGGTTTTTTCCTTATTCTCCTGGCCCTTTTCTTTCTGGTGGTTTACCTGATCTTGAGATCCGGAAGGAAAGAGTTAGACCTCGCTGAGGATGCCGAGGTGCTCGAAGGGGAACTGACTCTGGCTTCGGCGATGGTCCGGGAAGGGCTCTATGAGGAGGCTTCCGGGATCCTCCTTCGCCTGACAACCAGGCATCCCCAGTGGCCCGACATCGTGGCTTTGCTGGGAAAGGCCTACCGCAACACGGGAAAACTCGAGGAAGCCCGCCTCGAGCTTAAAAGAGCCCTTACTCTTAATCCTGATATGTCCTCGGCACGCCTCGATCTGGTCCGCGTTTACCTCGACCTGGACGATCCGGCACGGGCCCTCACCGAAGTGGACACGATCCTGGCATCCAACGACTGTTTCGCCGACGCCCTTTTCTGCCGGGGGGAAGCCCTAAAGGCCATGGGGAAGGATGAACTGGCCATCGCAACCTTCCGGGAGGCCCTCTCGATCAACCCTGATTTCAAACAGGCACGGGAAGAGTTGGAAAACCTTCTTTTAGAATCCACGGAGTAACCGCACTTCGGTATGTGAAAGAAGAGGCCGTTCCCCTGTTATTTTCCTTCCGGAATCTGTCAACAGCCGGAAAAACAGGATTCACTCCCGTTATTCCCCGTACCAGATCCCTGAAAAATTCCGCCTTCGTTGAAAACCAGAAAATGGGTTTTTCCCGGGAGATGAAAATCCAAATGGGGAAACGCGGGTCCTGAAAAAACGGCGCACTTTACCGGAGAGGAAACCGAGGAACCCAAGGGAAACCGCGATCCGGTGGGAAAAATCAGACAAGAAAAATGTCTGCTGTTGCTGTTCATCCCTGTACTTAGAACACAGATCCAGTACAAAAATGCCGGGATCAGGGGAACCAGAACCACCTGATCTTTGTCTTCTTCTTCGTTCCTCCGCGCACTATCCGGTTACTAGTTCCGTTTGTCTGAGGAACCGCGTTTTTACCCCGGATCAGCGTCTTTCCCT
>CBFDCL010000093.1:0-8673 GCA_965603295.1 uncultured bacterium
TTCCCGGGACCTGGATCACGACGCTTAAAACGGCGGTGGTGGAAGGCCAGCCCCCCTCCAGGAGGTTGCGGGTTAAAACCGTGGACGGCATCAGGGAGACAACCTTGGGGGAGCTGGAAGGACTTTACAGGATCCGTCGGGGAGCCACCCTTTCTTATGTGGTGGATGTGGATGAAAACCCGGCCAACCTGGAAAAGATCGTTACTCTGGCTCGAAATTCCGACCTGCTGTATATTGAAGCCGCTTTCGCTGCCAGGGACTCCTCTCTCGCGCGCGAGAGAAAACACTTGACCGCCGAGGGAGCGGGGCGGATCGCCGCCCGTGCCCATGCGGCAAAAACGAGGGTGATCCATCTGAGTCCCCGAAATGAGGGAAGGGAAGACCGGATCCTGAAGGAAGTCATGGACGCTGCCGGAAAAGGGAGTCGCATCGAAAGAGGGTGGAAGAGTTGAGCATCAGGACGATTCTGAGCACCATAGGAAACACACCGATGGTCCAGATGGTGCGCATGAACCACAACCCGGGGGTCCAGATCCTTTTGAAACTGGAAGGCCACAACCCGGGAGGCTCCGTCAAGGATCGCATTGCCCTCGGGATGATCCAGGGGGCAGAGTCAAGGGGGAAGCTCAAACCGGGGATGACGATCCTGGAGGCCACTTCCGGAAATACCGGGATCGGGATCTCCCTGGTGGCGGCCAGCATGGGATACCGGACGGTGCTAACCATGTCCGAAGGGGTCAGCATAGAAAGAAGGCGGGTTTTGTCCGCCCTGGGAGCGGAGATCGTCCTGACGCCAGGAGGGCACGGCACTGACGGTGCCATCATGGAGGCCCGCCGAATGATGACCGAATCGCCGGATTCCTATTACATGCCGGACCAGTTCAATAACCCGGATAACATCAGGGCTCATTTTGAAGGAACCGGACCGGAGATCTGGGAGCAGACCGAGGGGATGGTAGACTGGTTTGTCTCGGGAATGGGAACCTCCGGAACCCTGATGGGGGTCGCGGCTTTCCTGAGGGAAAAAGATCCATCGATATCCATTCTGGGGGTGGAACCCACCCTGGGGCACAATATCCAGGGGTTAAAAAACATGTCGGAGTCCATTGTCCCGGGTCTTTTTGACCCGGTTGTCCTGGATCGACGGGTGATAATTCAGGATGAAGCGGCCTTCAAGATGTCGAAAAGGCTAGCTTCGGAGGAAGGGATCTTCTGCGGCATGTCCAGCGGTGCTGTGGTCCAGGCTGCCCTTGACCTTTCCCGGGAGATTCAGTCCGGAACGATTGTCGCTATCCTTCCGGACAGGGGAGACCGCTATTTAACGACGGTGCTGTACTGCAACGAGCGATGCCGGACAGCGCTGTGCAGGGAAAAACACTGCAGGAAATGCCTCGGGACGGATCTGAATCCCTGAGCGGACACGGGTATTCTTTTACGCAGGAAATGGTAACAGAAAACCCGGAGTCCAGAGTCGAACCTTCACCAAACCCAGGGTGGTGGAATCCAGGGTCCAGAGGATGTATTTTCACTTCCTTGAGATCTGATTTAAGGTTCTCCAGATAAGCCTAAATGTTTTCCGAGATGAAAATTTCCGAAGACAGAAACCTAAAACGTATTAAAGGATCCCTCTGGGCTCTCCTCAATGGATTTCTTCGGGATGAAACAGAACCTCCGTCTCGATGACCTTCACGAAATGGGACAGGATCCGTCGAACCTCAGCCGAGGAGCCGGCCCTCAGGGCCCGGTAAGCCGCCCTCACGCAGTCCTCCTTGCGGACCAGTCTGACAGAGCGTTTAATCAGGGGGATGGAGGCCGCATTCATCGATAGCACCTTGATGTCAAGGCCGATGAGCAGGGGGGTCCACAGGGGGTCCGAGGCCACCTCGCCGCAGACGCCCACGGAAATCCCTGCCTCCCGTGCCGCTCTCGAGGTCATGGCGATAAGGTTCAGAATAGCAGGGTTCATGGGATCGTAAAGGTGGGCCACCCTCTTGTTGTTTCGATCAACGGCGAGGGCATACTGAACGAGGTCGTTGGTCCCAATGGTGAGGAAATCCGCCTCCTGTGCCAGCCGGCTGGCAAGGTGAGCGGCTGAGGGAACCTCGATCATGAAACCCAGGGGAACATCGGGATTGAAGGGAACCTTCTCGGCTTCCAGCTCTTTTCTGGATTCCTCGATGAGGACCCGTACCCCGTGCACCTCCTCGAGGATGGTGACCATGGGGATCAAGATGCCCACGCTTCCGTGACGTGCGGCCCTCAAGATGGCGCGGATCTGTGTTTTAAAAATGTCGGCTTTCTCTATGAACATTCTAATAGAGCGCCACCCCAGAAACGGGTTTTCCTCTTCCGGCATGTTAAGGTAGGAGATCGCCTTGTCCCCGCCCACGTCCAGGGTCCGGATGTTCACCGGCTTTCCCTTTGCTCCCTTCACCATGGTCTTGTAGATTTTGTACTGTTCTTCCTCCGTGGGAAGCATGGTCCTTGCCATGAAGGGGAATTCCGTCCGGTAAAGGCCAATGCCGTCCGCCCCGAAATTTTGAATAAGCTTCAGATCGGACACGAGACCCGCGTTGGCCATAAGTTGTACCTTGAACCCGTCCCGCGTAACGGCCGGGAGATCTTTTTCACTGACCAGCTCCACAATATGGCGGGTGTAGTCATCCAGCAGTCGCCTATATTCCTTGATAACGTTCTCATCGGGATTCAGGAAAACGTTTCCGGTGTTGCCGTCGACGATAATGAAGTCCCCCGGCGAAACAACATCCAGAAGTTCCTCGAGCCCCACGACGCAGGGAATGCCAAGGGACCTTGAAAGGATGATGGCGTGGGATGTGTGACCTCCAGCGGATGTGGCGATCCCGTGGACCTGGTTGGTGGAAAGGTTGGCAGCGTCGGTGGGGGTGATCAGGCGGGCGATCAGGATCCCTTCCCCTGAAAGATGCAGGGAACCATCCCCGGGGCTGTCGGAAAGGAGTCGGATAAGGCGGCGCCCTACGTCTTCGATATCCACCGCCCTGTCCCGGAAATACTGATCGTCAATTTCCTGGAAGCTCTTGAGATAACTCGAGATAACACTCTTGAGGGCATAGGCGGCGGTGTTTCCCTCCTCGATGAGTTCCAGCACTTTCTCCTTGAATCCCTGATCTTCCAGCATCATCAGGTGGATGTTGAAAATGGTCGCGTCCTCGGCGCTCAGCTGTTTCTGAACTCGCAGCCGCAGTGCCTCGATCTCTTTTTGTCCCTCCGTGATGGCTTTTTGCAGCCGTCTTTTTTCCGCAGCCGGATTTTCAGATCTCTCCTCGATGATGTAATGCAGGTCATCATAGGTCTCCACGAGGACGGCCGGGCCCATGGCTATACCCGCAGTTGCCGGTGTCCCGTGCAGGACGAGGGAATTCCTCGGCTCTTCCTGGGAGGCCGGGACGGCGATGTCAGCGATGGAAAGTTCCCTTAAAAGTCTGGCGTTGACAACGACGCCCGTAACCTGGCCCGCAATGGTGTTGAAGATCTGGATCTCCAGGGTGTCGTAAGAACGATTTTCCCGGTCCTGGATGACCAGAACACCGATGGCGTTTCCGCGGTTGATCAGGGGGACCCCGAGAAAAGTTTTGAACTCCTCCTCTCTGGTGGCCGGAAAGTACCGAAATCGGGGGTGCTGGTGGGCGTCCTGAAGAATCAGGGGTTTTTTCGACTCGAAGACCAGGCCGGTGAGTCCTTCGTCAGGGGCCATTTGAACGCTGCCAATGGCCGTCTGTTCCAACCCCCTGGTGGCCACCAGGACGAGGCATTTTTCCTCCTCGTTGTACAGGTAGAGAGAACAGACATCGGTCTGCATCTCGTCCTTGACCATCGCGACGATATTGTCCACCGTCCCGCGAAAATCGTGGGATTCCGCAATAACCCTTGTAATTCGGTCAAGCAGGCCGAGCTTGGTCCTTGCTGGACTCATCTGCCGCCTCTCCCGTGCGGGGTACCCCGCCTGGCATTATATGTGGTTCGGCTAAGCGGGGATCGGTGGAGATATCGGACACTTCGAAGAACGACGCAAGAAAGTCTGATATTAAATATACAGGGAACAGGCATGGTTGCCAAGCGAGGGGAAAACAAATCCAAATGTCGAATTTCAAAATTCAAATTTCACATTTCAAAGAAATTCTCGAATTATCATTGCCACTAATCCAGGAACAAATGATGCGCCATTAAGACAACTGACACGGCAAGTATTGAGATCTTGTTCGGAATTTGGAATTTGAAATTGTTTTATAGCCCTCCCGCGTCCGAAAAAGAATAGAAGGAATTGGGGGCGATAATGATGTGATCGAGCATCCGCACTCCCATCAGAGAGGCGGCCCGGCATATCCGTTCCGTGAGGCATCGATCTTCGGGGGAGGGAGTCGGGTCCCCCGAAGGGTGGTTGTGAAGACAGATGATGCTCGTCGCCGATCTGAGAACCGCTGGTTTCAGGACGTCCGACGGAACGACGTGGACGGTGTTGACTGTTCCAATGGCGCACACTTCTTCAGCGAGGATCAGGTTTCTCGAGTTGAGCGCCAGGACGAGGAACTGCTCCCTGGGATGGCGGCCCACACGATGGCGGAAAAGGTCGTATACATCCTGGCTGCACGACACAGAAGATCCATCCACAGGGAAGGTCGATAATCGTTCCAGAAGTTTTGGCAAAGCCAGAATAGTATCGGCCTTCTTCGGTCCAATGTGAGCCATCCGGAGAAGGGAAGGCCGGTCAAGACACATCAGGTCCTGGAGTGTGTGCCCGGCAAGGGCCTCGGCAGCGGCTCTGCGGCCGATCACGGGAGCAAGAGCTTTGAAATCACTTTCGTCCACGTTTTTAAGTTTTGCCCTTTCCGGTCCCTCACGGGAAGGGTCCTGGTCGCCCGGCCCGATGGACATTTCGGGGATCATCCGATATAACGCCATTCAAGATGAGTGCCATCATGCCGACTTTTTCATATTTTTCGGATGAGATCCCCGTGAAAACGAGTGGTGAGTTGGATATTGTTGATGTTACCGGCCTGGTCCGCGGATGCGTTCGGAAAATGGGTATCAAGGAGGGAACGGCTCATCTTTTTGTCGCCGGGCAGACGGTAGGTCTTACGACTATCGAATATGAACCCGGGGCAGTTTCGGATTTGCGGAACGCCCTGAATAGGCTGGCGCCCGACGGACTTGATTATGAACACAACGCCCGATGGGGTGACGGCAACGGGAGATCCCACATTCGGGCTGCCCTGGTGGGGCCCGATCTGACGGTCCCCGTACGAGGCGGTGAAATGCTTTTGGGAACATGGCAGCAGATCGTCCTTGTGGAGATGGACCTGAGGGACCGGGAAAGGAAAATCCACCTCAGTGTCGTTGGAACGAGGGAGAACCTGGAGGGGTCCCGTTGAAAATCATCCCGTCCAAAGGACTTGGAAAACTACTCCGCTTTGCCCCTGATCCGATATCCCAGACGGCCCGGGACCGCCTTACCCTCACCCTTCTGGAAATATATCAGATCATAGGGGAAGCGGTTGTCGACCGATATCCGGACACGGTTGAAGAAGCCAGGCGGATCAAGCGCCCGGCAAAAAAAGCGGCCGGGGCTGCCGCTGGACACTGGGATCTCGTTCAGGGCACCTACTGGGTTACCTACAACGAAACCGTCAATATCCCGGAGGATACTGTGTTGTTCCTCGAGAGTCACCCCTCCCTCCACCGAAACGGTGTTTTTCATGCATCCGCCACCATTACCGATTGGAGCGAGATTTCCGGGGTTCTGCTGATGGTTGGTGCAAGAGGAGTGCGGTTAACCGAGGGAGCACCGATTTCTGTCGGCAGAATGATCCAGCTTTAAAGGGCAAAGAAGTTCTGACACGGAGACGTGAAAGATTAGAAAAAAGGTGACTCGTGATTTGTGACTGGAAGAATCGGTTGGGAATTGAAGTTGTTGTGTGAAGTTTTCGGTTTGAGGCTTGAAGTTGCGGATTTTTTCGTGAATCGTGATCGGGTTTTCCGTTTTCCCCAATCACGAATCATCAATCACGAATCATCAATCACGAATCACTGAAGTTTTTTTGGATCCTGGGTTTTGGATCCTGGGTCGAATCCAATTGACATCTTCGCCCTCTTCTGGTAATCGGCTTCTTACCATGAACACTTCTTACCGGTCAAATCTCTCCATAAACAGCTTCTGGTGGTGGCGGGAAAATCCTGCAGGGGAGGGTCCGAGCCACTGATCCGGTA
The DNA here is from genome assembly GCA_965603295.1 of uncultured bacterium. Taxonomy (GTDB): domain Bacteria; phylum BMS3Abin14; class BMS3Abin14; order BMS3Abin14; family BMS3Abin14; genus JAFGWO01. The sequence continues at coordinate 6,244 of CBFDCL010000093.1, forward strand.
ACGATAATAACAGGGATTCAAGGCCGCGGGTTCTCCATGAACCCGCGGCCTTTTTTTTTCTTAGGAGGATCAAGTGAAAACAGCCATGAACGGGCACATTCAAAGTCTCGATCTGAAATGCGCCACAGCGCCGCTACCCTACAGTCTGGGGGAGATGCCCGAGGTTTTCTCTGCCCTTTCTCCCTATGAGGCGGTGGCTTTTCTCGAGAGCCGCGAGGGGACGGAGAAATATGCACGCTACGGGATCGCTGCCGCCAGGCCCCTCATGGAGGTTGTCGGGCGTGGGGCGCGGTTCACCGTCCGGGATATTTCCGGGAAAACCGCACGGCATACGGTCAAAGACCCCCTTGAACTTCTTAAATCTCTGGCACCCTCGGTTCTTCTTCCCGACGACCTTGACACGTTCCGTTTTGCGGCAGGGTGGGTCGGTTCCCTGGGCTACGAATCCTGCGGACTCTTTGAGGGAATCCCCAGGCCCGGAAAGGACGATATCCACCTGCCGGATTCGGTTTTCTATCTGCCCTCTATCCTCGTGTTGAAGGATGCATCCAAAGAACGTCTTACCCTGGTGTGCCACGATGAGGACGAGAAAGCGGCACGCGCCTTGTGCGAGGAGGTCTCGACACATTTGCAATCAGGTTCCCGTGCCCCGGTTCCGACCGCCCGGGACCTGAGAAGGAAGGCGGGGACCACCTTTGCGGAGGAGGATTTCTTAAAGTCGGTCACCTTATCAAGAAAGCTTATCCAGGATGGAGAACTGATCCAGGTGGTGGTTTCCAGGAGATGGGAGGTCGAGCCGGCCCCGGAGCCCGAAGCCGTTTATGGGGCCCTTGCAGTGCTCAATCCGTCTCCGTACCACTTCTATATCCGCATGCCGGAAGGAGTACTCCTCGGAGCCTCACCTGAACTGCTGGTTCGGCGGGAAGAGGACACTCTCACCGTCCGTCCCATTGCAGGCACGAGGCGGCGGGGAAAAGACACGGCAGAAGATAATGCCCTCGAAAAGGAGATGATGGAAGATCCCAAAGAGAGGGCGGAACACATCATGCTGGTGGACCTGGGCCGTAACGACCTCGGCAGGGTGTCGGCTCCCGGAAGTGTGCGCGTTACAAGACGAATGCTCGTGGAGAGATACTCCCATGTCATGCATCTGGTTTCCGAGGTGCAATCCCGGATCATGGAGGGCTTCGATTCCTATGATGTGCTCCGGTCCTGCTTTCCCGCAGGAACGGTGTCCGGGGCTCCGAAGATAAGGGCCATGCAGGCCATAGCGGAAATGGAACCGGTAGTAAGGGGGCCATACGCAGGGGGTGTGGGATATTTTGACGTGCGGGGCGATATGGACTTTTGTATCACCATCCGGTCCATCTTCTATTCCGGGAAAAGGGCCTTCGTGCAATCGGGCGCGGGGCTCGTGGCCGACTCGGTTCCCGAACGGGAACGGGACGAGATCGCCGCAAAAGCAGCAGCCATGTTCCGTGCCTTCGGACAAGTGGAGTTTAAAGAAGGTTAATTTCGAATGGAGGATTGAGGATTGAGATGAAAGACGGTGATCGGTGACTGGTGATTGGAAAAAACGAATCACTGATCACCAATTACGACCACCGGTCTTAATCTTGGATCTTGGATGTTGGATCTTGGATCCTTAATATGTGAAATTTGAAAAATCCCAAGGAGCAATACAATGGTTCTCATCATCGATAATTACGATTCCTTTACTTACAACGTGTACCAGGCCCTTTCCACCATGACGGACAAGGTCAAGGTCCTGCGAAACGATCATGCGGGAATAAATGAGATTCTGAGAATGGACGTGTCCCACCTTGTGATCTCCCCCGGGCCGGGAAGGCCCTCCGGAGCCGGTGTCAGTCTCGAGGCGGTCAGGGTCCTTTCCGGGCGTGTACCGGTTCTCGGTGTCTGCCTCGGCCACCAGACCATCGGCCAGGTGTTCGGGGGAAAGGTGGTCCATGCCCGTCATCTCATGCACGGGAAGTCTTCCAGAATCACCCATTCGGGAAACGGTCTTTTTCATGGGCTTCCCAACCCATTAGAAGCGATCCGGTATCACTCTCTTGCCCTGGACGGGGAATCGGTCCCTCAGGATCTGATGGTGACCGCCACCTCGGAAGACGGGGAGATCATGGGGGTCCGTCACAGGGAATATAACGTCGAGGGGGTTCAGTTCCATCCCGAATCTTTCGGAACGGAAAAGGGAGAGACGATATTCGAAAATTTTTTGAAGCTCCGTGGAGGGATCAGGAATGCTGCGTGAAAAACTCGCAACAGTCGTTGAAGGACGTGATCTGGACCAAGTTTCCATGGCGGAGGCAGTGGGAGTGATCATGGAGGGGGTGGCCAGCGATGCTCAGATCGCTGCCTTTTTGACCGCTCTCAGGCTGAAGGGTGAAACCGAGGAGGAGATTGCAGGGG
>CBFDCL010000094.1:0-8365 GCA_965603295.1 uncultured bacterium
ATGTCGAAACTTCACACGGGGGAAGGTGGATGGCCCGGATCAAGCGGGTTCGTGCCGTGGCGTTTCACGGGAAGGGGGATCTGGTGGTCCTTGAAGGTGCCGGGATCACGGCCCGGGCCGTACGGATCCGCGCCCGTCGAGGGTTGCTGTATTTTGATGGGAAGGATCACAGGGGGTTTTTCACTATCACATCCTCCGGAAGCTCCCTTAACGTTGTGGCCAGTCTTCCGGTGGAATCCTATCTCGTCGGAGTCGTCAACGGGGAAGTGGATTCCCATTGGCCCCAGGAAGCGGTCATGGCACAGGTTGTTGCTTCCAGGACCTATGCCCTGTTCCGTCTTCAGGAAAAACGGCCTCTTTTCGATCTCCGTCCCGACGTGTTCGATCAGGTTTACGCCGGCGTGGGCTCAGAGGATCCGGCGGCGGCGGAAGCCGTAAGGAGAACCAGGGGGATCGTGCTTACCCGGGAAGGTATGATCATCCCCGCGTTTTTTCATTCATCCTGCGGAGGGTTCACAGCCTCGGTGGAAGAGGTCTGGGGCGTCGGCCACCCTTCACTTCGGGGGGTAACATGCGGTGAGTGCGAAGATGCGCAACGCTCTACCTGGCAGCTGACTCTCTCAACAGAGGAGGTCCGGGATGCCGTCGGCAGTTTCTATCCCGGCGTCGGGCCTGTAACATCCCTTGGTGTCAGCCGAAGAACCGCCGACGGGCGTATCGGTACCCTTTTTTTGGGGACGGATGCGGGAAAAATGCTCATCGATGCGGGTGACTTCAGAAAAGCTCTGGGTTATGAAAGGCTTCCCAGTACGAGATTTACTCTCGGCCAAAGAGAAGGGATGATCATCTTTACGGGTTCGGGACGCGGTCACGGCGTCGGGCTCTGCCAATGGGGTGCCAGGGGGAGCGCTCTGAAAGGTATGAATTACCGGCAGATCCTGAAAAAGTATTATCCCGGGTCTGAGGTAGAAAAGATTTATTAGAGCGAGTTTGAAAGTTTGAAAGTTTGAGAGTTTGAGAGTTGTCATGATCCTGACAATCCCTGATTACCTCATTAAATTGAAGGAGGCGCCAGCCATGCGAACGGGATTTCCATTCGCTGCCCGGTTCTGCATCTGTACTCTGCACCCTGCACTCTGCACAGGTTTTCAACCCTCAACCCTCAACCCTCAACATTCAACTGATTACGATGGCTCGTAACCCTCCCCTCTCCACAGAACTCTTTGATTACGACCTCCCTGAGGAGCTCATCGCCCAGGAACCGGCTGAACAAAGAACGGGATCACGGCTTCTCCATCTGGATCGGAAGTCGGGAGATTTGCATCACCTAAGGTTCGGTTCCTTTCCGGATTTCCTCAACAGCGACGACCTCCTTGTTCTTAACGACACCAGGGTGTTTCCGGCTCGCTTTGCGGCGAGGAGGGCGAGTGGGGGCTCCCTGGAGATTCTTCTCGTGGAATACCCTTCCCCGGAAGGGGAGGCAGGCTGTATTGCACGGCCTGGTCGCAAAATCAGGGGCGCCGAGGAGGTTTTCCTCTGTGACGGTTCCTCGCTGATCATCCGAAGGGAAAAGGACCGGTTCTATGTCCGTGGAGGGTCGGATTCCCTGGAAAGGATCCTCTTACAGCATGGCCAGGTGCCCCTTCCCCCCTATATCCGGAGGGAAGGAGGGGCTCCGGGCGAGCAGGACCGGGAACGGTACCAGACCGTCTACGCACGGCAAGACGGTGCGGTAGCTGCCCCAACGGCGGGTCTGCATTTTGACAAGGACATGCTTCAAACGGTCCAAAGCCGCGGGATCCGGATAGCCACGGTTACCCTGCATGTGGGACCCGGTACATTCCAGCCGGTAAGGGTCGCTGATGTGACACGGCATCGCATGGAGGCGGAGGTTTTCCAATGTCCGCCGGAAACGGCCGAGGCAGTGATGGAGACGAAGGCATCCCGCGGCCGGGTTGTCGCGGTGGGAACGACGGTAGTGAGAACCCTGGAATCGGCTTGGGATGGGGAGGTTCTCCGCCCCGGGAAAGGAGCGACCAAACTGTTCATCCACCCGGGCTACCGTTTTGGTGTGGTGGATGCGATCCTGACAAACTTCCACCTTCCACGGTCGACCCTCCTCATGCTGGTGTGTGCCTTCGGCGGCATCGAACCGGTGGTGAGTGCCTATAGGGAGGCCGTAAAGGAAAAATACAGATTCTACAGTTACGGGGACGCGATGTTCATCGAATAGGGGCTCGGTGCTATTGTTCGATGAATCTCAGATCCCAGATCTCAGATCTCATGGAAATTGTTCATATGAATTTGTTGTTTTCTGAGATTTGAGATATGAGATTTGAGATTATCCGATTAATCCCTGATAGCAGAGGTAAAAAACAGATAGTTGGGAAAATACCTTATGTTTAATTTCGACCTCATAGCTACAGACGGCAGTGCCCGTGCCGGGGTCATCCGGACCCTCCACGGCGAAGTTCCCACCCCCGTTTTCATGCCGGTGGGCACCTACGGGGCGGTAAAGACCCTTGCCCCCTTCGAACTGACGGAGTCGGGCACGCGTATTCTTCTTTCCAACACCTATCACCTGTACCTGAGACCGGGTGCCGAGGTTGTCGGCAGGATGGGTGGTCTCGGGCGGTTCATGAGCTGGGAAGGACCGATCCTGACCGACAGCGGCGGGTTCCAGATCATGAGCCTTTCGGACCTGGCCCGGGTGGATGATGACGGCGTGACTTTCCGATCCCATCTCGACGGGAGTGAACACCGGTTTACCCCCGAGACGGCGGTGTCCGTCCAGGAACTCCTCGGCTCCGATATCGCCATGTGCCTGGATGAGGTCGTGTCCCCCCGTTCTGACCTGAAGACGGCTGGGAAGGCCGTCGAGAGGACGTTGTCATGGGCAAACCGTTGCCTGCGGGCCCGTTCCCGGAGGGAAATGGCCCTTTTCGGGATCGTGCAGGGCGGTGTTTTTCCGGACCTCCGGGAACGCTGCGCCCACACCCTGGTTGAGGCCGGTTTCGACGGATATGCGGTAGGGGGGCTAGCCCTCGGAGAAACTTCCGAAGAAACCTGGGAAGCAGTCGAGGTGTCCGTCAGCGCCCTTCCACGGGAGAGGCCCCGATACCTCATGGGGATGGGGACGCCCTCCGATCTCCTTGATGGAATCGAACGGGGGATCGACATGTTCGATTGCGTCATGCCAACCCGTAATGCGAGGAACGGGACCCTCTTTACCAGTGAGGGAAAACTGTCCATTCGGGCGGCTTCCATGAGGGAAGACGGTTCTCCTCCCGACCTTCAATGTGCGTGTTATACGTGCAGGAATTTCAGCAGGGCCTATCTCCGGCACTTGTACCTGAGCCGTGAAATGTTGGGATTTCGACTTTCCACGATCCATAATTTGAGTTATTATCACCAACTTGTATTCAGGGCCCGAAACGCTGTTCTTTCCGGATCCTTCCCACGTTTCCGGAAAAGGGTCGAAGAACGCTGGCGGGAGAACGAGCCTGGCTCTTAAAAACCGGGATTTTTTGAGGAACATGCCCGTATCCGGGCAGATTTAAAGGAGGCAAAGATGTTTACAAGCACCGCCCACGCAGCCCAGTCCGCCGGAGGAGCAAGCGGCCTTTCGGCCTTTATGCCGATCGTGGTTCTGTTCGTGATCTTTTACTTTATTCTTATCCGTCCCCAGCAGAAGAGGGCCAAGGAGCATCAGTCTACCCTGGACGAGCTCAAATCGGGGGATACGGTTATCACGAACGGGGGCATCTACGGCACCGTGATAAAGATTGATGGCCATGTCGTGACCCTGCAGTGTTCAGATAAGGTCAGGATCAAGATGATCAAGAAAGCTATCTCCGGGAAAGTGGATGCGTCCACAATGGCGGAGGGAAGCGGCGAATAACAAGGCATGTGCCTGGCACCGAACCTGGAGGAAAGATGCGCACCAGAGTTAAAACCAAACTCATAATCGTATTGGTGATCCTAGTGGGAGCCCTTATCGCTGTCACCCCATCCCTGATGGATCCGCTCCCCGGATGGTGGACAAAGATCCTTCCGTCCAAAGCTGTCCAACTGGGGTTGGACCTGAAGGGCGGCATGGAACTCCTGTTGGAGGTCCAGGCGGAAGAGGCGGTTAACAACGCCCTCACCAGGATTGCCAGCGATATGAAAACGACCATGAAAGAACAGAATATCCGGATTCGCCGGGCTGAAACCACGGCTTTCAACAGGCTGGTGATCGAGGTAAGACGGGAAAAATACAGGGACGATGCGTTGGCTCTCCTCAAGGAGGAGTTTTCGGGCACCGATGTTGTCGAGGAATCCGAAACAACCCTTGTGGTGAGTTTCCCCCAGAGTGAGGTCGACAGGCTCAAGGAAAATTCCGTTATTCAAGCCTTGGAAACCATCCGGAGCAGGGTTGATGAGTTCGGTGTCACGGAACCGACGATCCTCCGCCAGGGTTCCAGACGTATTCTCATTCAGCTTCCCGGCATTGAAGACCCGCAGAGGGCCATCACCCTTGTAAAAAGGACGGCGGTGCTCAAATTCATGATCGTGGATCCGGAAGCCTCTGTGGACAATGTCCCCACCGGGGACATCGTCCTGTACGGGAAGGATTACGACGCCGTGTCCAGAAGGGTTCAGCGGACCCCCTATGTTTTGAAAGACAGAGTCCTGCTCACCGGTGACACCATAAGCGATGCCAGGGTCCGGTACGATACCCAATTCGGTCGTCCCTACGTTTCCCTCGAATTTGACAAGATCGGCGCCAGGATATTCGAGCAGGTGACCGCGGAGAACGTTAATCAGAGGCTGGCCATCGTCCTTGACGAGAACGTCTACTCGGCGCCGACGATCAGGGAGAGGATCGCGGGGGGGCGAGCCGAGATTACGGGTAATTTTTCGCCCGAGGATGCATCGGACCTCGCCATTGTCCTGAGAGCGGGTTCCCTGCCGGCTTCCGTCAAGATCCTTCAGAAATGGACAGTGAGCCCCACCCTTGGTTCGGATTCCATCAGGAAAGGGTTGATGTCGATCCTCTTCGGCTTCTCCCTGGTCATTGTTTTCATGATCTTTTTCTTCAGGCTCAGTGGCATCGTTGCCAACATCGCCCTGATCCTCAATCTCATCATCATCATGGCAGTCCTCGCCTTGTTCCAGGCCACATTGACCCTTCCCGGCATCGCGGGGATCGTCCTTACCATCGGCATGGCAGTGGACGCGAACGTTCTCATTTTCGAGAGGATCAAGGAGGAACAACGATCCGGAAAAACGGTTCGCGCTTCCATTGAAGGAGGGTACAGCAAGGCGTTCCTGACAATCGTTGATGCCAACATCACCACCCTGATCGCAGCCCTGGTTCTGTTCCAGTTCGGTACGGGACAGATAAAAGGTTTTGCGGTCACCTTGAGCATCGGGGTGATCACCAGTATGTTCACGGCCATCTTTGTCAGCAGGACCGTTTTTGAAGCCTGGCTGGAAAACCGGACCCTCGATAAGTTGAGCATCTGAGAACGGGAGGCAGACGATAATGGATTTTGTCAATCCTGATATCAACGTTGATTTTGTCGGAAAAAGACGTATTGCGATGATCGTGTCCCTGGTGGCTGTCTTTATCGGCCTTGGATCCCTCGTCATGAAGGGGGGGCCCCTTTACGGCATCGATTTTGCTGGAGGGACCCTGGTTCAGGTGAGGTTCGCGCAGACACCTGACATTGGCCAGATCCGTAATGTCCTCGCTGAAAAGGGCATGGGATCAGCCGTGATACAGTCACAGGGTGAGGAAAAGGTCGCCGTCCGAGTCAAAAGTGAGGAAGGTCAGACGGAAAATATCTCGGATGAGATCTTCGGTGTTCTCTCCAAGAGCTTCCCAAACGAAGGTGTGACCCTCGAACTTGTGGAGATGGTCGGTCCCCAGGTTGGAGCGGACCTTCGCCGAAAGGGTATGCTCTCGATCCTTTATGCCATTCTCGGAATCCTGGTGTATATCACGCTGCGCTTCCGGCTCCGCTTTGCCCTGGGTGCCATTGCTGCCCTGATCCACGATGTTATGATCACAGTGGGGATCTTTTCGATTTTAAACATGGAGTTCACGCTTCCCATCATCGCGGCGATCCTGACCATAATCGGCTATTCTCTCAACGACACCATTGTTGTTTATGACCGGATCCGTGAGAATATCAGAAGGACCCCAAAGGAAAAACTGACGTTCGTTGTCAACACCAGCATCAACCAGACCCTGAGCCGCACCATTCTGACTTCCGGCACAACCCTCCTTGTAGTGTTCTGCCTGTTTATTTTCGGAGGAGAGGTGATCCACGACTTTTCCTTCGCTTTGCTGGTAGGAATCCTTGTCGGTACCTATTCCTCCATCTATATTGCCAGCCCCATTCTTCTTGTGGGTGGGAAAGGAGCCCAGGCGGCAAGGACTTCCGTCCGCCAGAGTTAACCTCCTATCGTTTTCGCCCGAGTGCCGGTTTTGCTGCCCGGTTTTCCTCCGGGGATGTCGGGACCCCCGCGGCGATCCCGCCATCGGGGACACGGCCATCGGCTTTCCCTTTACAGCGTACCGACCACGGATGATGGATGATCCTGATCGTTAACCCGAGGTGGAATCCCCTGCCTTGAATCCGGAACCAGGTTTGTTATGACGATCAAAGGGAAAAAGTGGGTTGTCAGACCCCAGGATCCGGAACGGGCCGAAATCCTCGCCCGATCCCTGGAAACCACACCCCTCGTGGGTCAGCTCCTTCTCAATCGTGACATTCACGACCAGGCCCGGGCCTCTGAATTTTTGAACTGTCACCTTGGAAACCTGACCGATCCCTATCTCCTGAACGGTATGAATGAAGCCGTGGACCGCATCGACACAGCGTTAAAGCGCCAGGAGAAGATCCTTATTTATGGCGACTACGATGTTGACGGTGTCACTGCCACCTCGCTTCTCCTCCTGTTTCTAAGGGACCTCGGTGTTTCCGCCTATTACTACATTCCCAATCGTGTCGAAGAGGGTTACGGCGTCAACAGGGAAAGCATCCGGAAGTTCAAGGATAAGGGGATCGGCCTTGTCATAACGGTGGATTGCGGGATCTCCTCTGTGGATGAGGTAGCGTACGCCAAATCCCTTGGGATGGATGTGATCGTTACAGACCACCACGAGCCGCCCCCGTTGTTGCCCGAGGCCGAAGCCACGATCAACCCCCTGCTGAAAGGTTGTTTTTTTCCGTATAAGTCCCTGTCCGGAGTCGGGCTGGCGTTCTATCTCGTTGCCGGAATCCGAAAAGGCCTGAGGGAAAAAGGGTATTTCGAGAACCGGGTGGAACCGTCTCTCCTGGACTATCTCGATCTTGTTGCGGTGGGGACCATAGCTGACATCGTACCGTTAACGGGGATCAACCGCATCCTCGTCCGCGCTGGGCTCGAACAGGTCAACAAGAACCCCAGGCTTGGCATCAGGACCCTCCTTCGGGTCTGCGGGTTCACCGGGGGGCAGGTTGATTCATCTACAGTGGCTTATCGGCTTGCCCCGAAGATCAACGCCGCAGGTCGCCTTTCAGACGCCTCAGCGGGAGTCAGGCTGCTCACAACCGACTCTTCAGAAGACGCGGATCGGTTGGCCGGTTACCTGGATGTGGAAAATGTGGAGCGCCAGCGCATTGAAGAAAAGATTCATTCGGAGGCGGAGGATCAGATCAGATCCTGCGGATATCTGGAAGGTAAAAAAAGCCTCGTTCTTTCCTCCTCGGAATGGCATCCGGGGGTCGTCGGCATTGTAGCTTCCCGTCTGATGGAGCGTTATTATCGTCCCACGGTTCTCCTTTGCCTTGAAAACGACGTTTTCAAGGGATCCGCAAGAGGAATCCCGAATTTTCACCTCTATCAGGGGTTGTCGAAATGCCAGGATCTCCTGTTGGAGTTTGGGGGACACAAGTATGCGGCCGGGATCAAGATCGTCCCCTCCAATGTGGAAACCTTCAGAGATCGTTTCGAGGAAGTTGTAAGGACAATGGTTCCCGAGGACGGTTTCATACCGGTCATGACCCTTGACGCCTCCGCCGAGCTTGCCGATCTCGGGTTCGAAGAGGTCACCCGGTTCCAGGATCTCTCCCCGTTCGGTGCGGGGAACCCCGAGCCAGTCATATTGCTCAGGTCGGTGGGGATCCTCGAGCCCCGGGTTGTCGGGGGCGATCACTTGAGCTTTTCCATCCGGCAGAATGATTACACGGCCCAGGCCATCGCTTTCCGCCAGGCCCACGAACTGGAAAACCTGACTCCGAGGATGGACCTTGCCGTTGTGCCGGAAATCCAGGCCTGGAAGGGCGTACGCAGCGTCAAGATGCGGGTGAAGGGGATGAGGCCGGCGGAA
>CBFDCL010000095.1:0-8314 GCA_965603295.1 uncultured bacterium
TGCAATCTCACAAGGAGGGCGGCCGGAGGATCACCTTTGATATGTACGGGGATACCGGGGGGGTTTTCATGGATGCCCTTTCCCTTACACCGGAAGGCTATGACCTCAGGAGCCGTCTCTGGACGGGTATCGTTCCCCACATCCCTTTCAGCGGATCCTGGCTCCTTTTCCTCGGGGCCTCGGCCATCATATTCTCGGGTCACCTGGCAGGCGGGAAGATCGGCGTGTCAAGGCGATGCCGCCGATGCAACCATACGCACTGTCCAAAGTGCAGCAAGTCCAGTACAGACATGCTGTGCGCCCAGTGTCGGCAGATTTTCCTTGTGCGGAGCGGGGTTGACCCAGCGGGCAGGGTCAAGAAGATGATGCAGATCCTGCGCTTTAACAAGAAACGGGCGCTGGTATCAAGGGTTGCGACGGTTCTCCTCCCCGGAATGGGTCATATCTATCTGGGAGCAGGGTGGCAGGCTCTGGTGCTGATCACTATTTCCACACTGTTCTGGACAAAGTGGATTTTCTGGTACGGTTTTTTCAGAATAACCACGATCCTGGAGATCCAGGCAAGTCTATTTTCCCGGGTCTCCTTCGGGATCCTCCTTGGCCTGTTTTACCTGTATTCTCTGAAGAAGGTCGGGGATCGTCTGGAGGACGTGTGATCCCATGGCGCTGAAAGGAACCCTCAGGGACTTCGGTCTGTCGGACATTTTCCAGCTCATCTCCCATCAGAGAAAAACGGGGGTCCTTTATCTCGAGGACAAGGGCAAGAGCGTTGCAGTCACCTTCGACGAAGGAAAGGTTGTGGGGGCCGAGATCGGGTCGGAAAAGACCCATGAAAAGGAGCGTGTCGGCGATATCCTCGTAAAATCGGGGCTCCTCGAATCCGTCCGGCTGCAGGAATGTCTCCAGGAACAGAAGAGGACGGCAAAAAAACTCGGTGTTGTTCTTACCGAGAAGAAATATCTCACCGAAGATATCTTCAGACAGGCCCTGGCCTTCCAGATCAAGGAAACACTTTTCAAGATCTTCCAGTGGAGTACCGGTACATACCGGTTTGATGTGGGCAAGATCACTTATGACAAGCAGTTCATCTCACCTATGCCGGCGGAATTTATCCTGATGGAAGCGGCGAGGATCATCGATGAATGGCCCGGTGTAAAATCGAAAATCCCCTCCATGGAGATGGTTTTTGCCCAGGTAGCGGGGGCCGGGGAGAAAATCCTCCGGCGATCCCAGGTCAGGGACGCGGCCCGGAACGAGAAGGATCTGGATTTCGATATCCTCGGTGAGGAAAAACCGAAATCCTTCGATTCGGACCGGACTGTCCTGTCGCCGGAACAGGAAAAGGTGTTCGATCTTGTAAACGGGAGATTCAGCGTTTCTGACATTGCCTACCGTTCCCTTCTCGGGGATTTCGAGGCTTCCAAGGCGCTTCTGGATCTTGCCGGGTTCGGATTGGTCCGTCCTGTGAAAGTTCCGGCCTCGACGCCGAAAACCGAGGAGGCGGCGGAGGAAACGAAAAGGAGAAAGGGGGTCATCGCGATGCTCTCGGGCCTCCTTTTCGCGGGTATCCTTCTGTTCATCCTGTTCGGGACCCTGGCGGGGTCCGGAGGACGTCTGAATATCCTATCCCAAGTGACCTCGGAAAAGGCCGTTGTCATTCAAGCCGCAATTATCCAGGCACAGACCAGAAGGTTGATGCTGGGGATGGAAGCGTACAGGTTGGAGAAAGGTTCCTATCCGGTGACCCTCGAGGATATGGTCAAGACGGGATTTATCCTCGAATCGGACGTCTCCTACCCTCTCAGCAGGCCCTACACGATTCAATGGAACGAAAACGGGCCTTCTATTTCCCCGCCGGGGAACCAGGATTGAAGAAAACCCTCAGGATCGAAAACGAGAGTCAGGCCAGGATCCTTTCCGGGGATATGGACGGGAACTTTCGAATGATAGAACGGATTACGGGTGTCAAGGCCGGTATCCGGGGTGAAACCCTTTACCTTGAAGGCCCGGTTGACCGGGTTGAGGAGGTGAGCAGTCTCATTTCTGATATCCTTCGAAATATCAACCAGGGAGGTGGGTCCACCGGCAGGGAGATGGAAACCCTTTTCCGCAGGATGGTCAACGGTGACAGTACCGGTCCCACGGAACTGGCCAAGGAATCCGTTGTTCTCACGCCGAGGAAATCCGTCATCCCGAAAAGCGGTAACCAGAAAGTTTATCTGGAACGCATCCGGGCCGATGATATCGTCTTCGGAATAGGGCCCGCCGGGACCGGCAAGACCTATCTCGCCATGGCCACTGCCGTTCGTGCCCTCGTTTCCAAAGAGGTGAGCCGGATCATCCTCACCAGGCCCGCGGTAGAAGCTGGAGAAAAACTTGGCTTCCTTCCGGGGGATATGTATGAGAAGGTCAATCCCTATCTCCGGCCCCTGCACGACGCCCTTTTCGACATGTTGAGCGCGGAAAAAACACTGAAGCTGGTGGAAAAGGGAGTTATCGAAATCGCTCCCCTGGCTTTTATGAGGGGCAGAACTCTGAACGATTCTTTTGTGATCCTCGATGAGGCCCAGAACACAACCACCGAGCAGATGAAGATGTTCCTCACGCGTCTCGGGTTTGATTCCAGGGCCGTTATCACCGGGGATATTACTCAGGTCGATCTGCCGGAGCGCAGCGCCTCCGGGCTCATTGAGGTAATGGAGATTCTCGCCGGCATCGATGGGATCAGCTTTGTCCAGTTTGATGAGCGGGACGTTGTTCGCCATCCGCTGGTGCAGGAGATCATCCGTGCCTACGAAAAGAGGGGGATTTGAAGTGGGCAAAAAGGCGCCTTTGACAAAGATGGAGAAACCAAAGGCCGCATTGAAGGACCAGCAGGCGGGGAGGGCCATCCTGCCCTGGAACCGGGAGACGCAGTTATCCCTTCTCTTCTGGATCACAGTTGTTCTGGTTTCCTATTTGCTTTTGCCTTCCAAGCCGTTTCAGGTCGCTGATTACAGGCCCGGGGATATTTCCCAGAAGGATATCAAGGCCACACAGTCTTTCCTGGTGGAGGACCAATCCACCACCGCCGCAAGGCAGGTGGAAGCGGTGGTGGCGGTACCCGTTGTCTATGATCTGGACCGTGATCAGACGTTGAAGAACCTCCAGATTGTCAGGGAGTTCTTTCGAGGGATGAGGGAGATGATCATCTCGCAGAAGGTCGGCGAAGATCTTTTCCTTGCCGAGCTCGATGGGGCTCTTGCATCGGAGAAGAAAAGCCTGGAGAGGGAGGTGGAACTTCACCGGTCCGAGGCTGCGTCGGAAAGACTCGTATCCATCGGGACCCTGATCGAACGGATCGCGCTGGATATGGACCCCGTGGAGATGGAGCCTCTTGTTCAGGAGGGGTTGAGCGAAAGGGTGGAAACGGTTCTCAACGAAAGCTTAAAGCCCATTCTTGGGGTCGGGATCGTGGAGAACAGGGAGACCCTGCTCAGGGAAAGGGGCAAAGGGATTTCCCTCAGGATGATCCCGGACCTTTCCCAGGAGGTTATTCTCGACGATTTCACTGCCATTTTGTCGCTGGAGATGGCACGCACCGAAGTACGGAAGGGCATTAACGCGGTGAAATGGACGAGGCAGGAGGGCGTTCTCAAGACACTCATCGAAAAGCTGGCTCTCGACCTTGTCCGGCCCAACATGACTTACAACCGTTCAGAAACGGAGGTGCGCAAGAAACAGGCCCTGGAGGATACCAGCCCTGTATACTACCAGGTCCAGAAAGGGGAAGTGATTGTCCGCGCCGGAGATCCTCTCACCGAAGAGAAGGTGCTCAAGATCAATGAACTCAAAAGGCTGTTCCCCGATATGGGCCGCACATCTCTCATGCTGGGCCAATTTCTTCTGGTGACGGTCCTTCTGTTCACCTTTTACGTGGTCCTGGTCCTCGGGTATCCCCAGATCTCGAAGGACATTAGGAGGCTTATCATCATTGCCATAATCATTGTCCTCCAAATGGCCGTGATGAGGGGATCCCTGATCCTTTTCCAGGCCCTCACCTCCACTTATGCGGGGCTGCCGGAACAGACTCTCCGACTTGCCGTCCCCTTCGCCCTGGGGGCTATGATAACGGGGACCCTTTACCCCATGACCGTCGCTATTGCTGTCAATGCCCTCATTTCCATCTTTTGCGCCGCTTTCCTGGACTGGAACCTTGTTGTGTTCCTCTACTCCTTCCTCGGAGGGCTGGCCGCACTGTTTGGAGTGGTCCACTGCCGTCAGAGGTCCTCTTTGATCAAGGCGGGCCTAGCGGTGAGCGGCGCCAATCTGGCCGTGGCCGTGGTGTTCCTCCTTTATGAGGGGAACCTGGTTTCGGCTGTGACGATACCCCGGCTGACTTCCGCTGCTGGCAGCGGTATCCTTGTCGCCCTTATCGCTTCCCTTGCCATCCCCGCTATCGAATCCTCTTTCAACATCGCTTCCGACATGAAGCTGATGGAGCTTGCGAACCTCAACCAGCCCGCCCTCAAGGAGATGATCCTAAAGGCCCCGGGAAGCTATCATCACAGTGTCCTGGTTGGATCTCTGGCTGAGGCGGCTGCGGAGGAAATCGGTGCAAACCCCCTTCTGGCAAGGGTTGCCGCCTCCTACCACGATATAGGAAAGATCAGTAAACCCGAATATTTCGTGGAGAACCAGGAGGATCGGGATAACAGGCACGCCAAGCTGAGCCCCAACATGAGTGCCCTTATCCTCGCCGCCCACGTCAAGGACGGGGCCGAGATCGCCCGGGAATACCGCCTTCCGAGACGTGTTGTCGATATCATCAGACAGCATCACGGTACGAGGGTGATCACTTTTTTCTACAATAAGGCCAAGGAGAAAGAAGATCCGTCGGTGCAGACCGTTGACCAGAGGGATTTCCGCTATCCCGGGCCAAAGCCACAGAGCCGGGAGGCCGCCCTCATCATGCTCGCCGATGCGGTGGAAGCCGCATCCAAGGTGCTGTCCGATCCAACGCCGGCAAGGATCAGGGGGCTGGTACAGAAGATCATCAACGATATTTTCATCGACGGTCAGCTGGATGAATCAAATCTGACCCTCAGGGATCTTCACCAGATTGCCCGGAGCTTTACTAGGACAATTACCGGTATCCTCCACCACCGGATCAATTATCCGGGAAAAGAGGGTGTGGTCGAGGACGGCAGAAAGGAAAAGAGATCCAGGAATGGTGCAGCTCCTGATCCGGAATCCGGAGGCCCGATCCCACCGGAGGACCCTGAGGGAATTGGCTTCCAGAATATTAAGAGACTTGGGCAGTCCTGACGCCGAACTGAGTATCCTCGTCACGGATGATGAGGAGATGCATGCCCTGAACCGCCATTTTCGCGGGAAGGATGCTTCAACCGACGTCCTCTCTTTTTCCCAGGTGGAGGGGGAGGGGGGCGACCCGGAACGGCATCTGCTGGGGGACGTTGTCATCTCTTGGGACCGGGCGGTCAGACAGGGGGAAGAGTTCGGGCATGGGACGCGCAAAGAGTTGAGGAGGCTTCTCGTCCACGGCGTGCTCCACCTCCTTGGTTACGATCATGAGGGGAGTAAGGAGGAGGCCGACAGGATGAAAGCGCTGGAAGGCAGGCTCCTGGGAGGTCGAGGCCTGAACCCCTGAAAAGGAAACGGAACGCAAGGATCATGATGACGGATACTGTTTTCGAAAAGTTAAAGTCTTTTCTTCGGCGTGTCTTCAGGAAAAACGTCACCGAAGAGGAGATTCAGAGCCTCATTGAGGTGGGGGAGCAGGAGGGTGTGATCAACCGCGAGGAGCACGCGATGATCGATGCCGTCCTCGACCTGGATGACACCCGTGTGAGGGAGATTCTCGTACCACGAACGGAGATGGTAGCTCTCGAGAAGGACAGTTCCCTGGAAGATGTTCTCGAGACGATTATCAGCGAGGGGCACAGCAGGATTCCGGTCTACAGGGTCGACGTTGATCACATTATCGGGATCCTTTATGCCAAGGATCTGCTTAAGTTGTGGGGGGGGCGTCCGGAGGAGGTCAAACTCGAAGCCGTGTGCCGGAAGGCCTATTTCATCCCGGAGACGAAAACTATCGCGGATCTGCTGAAGGAATTCAAAATGCGCAGGGTGCATATGGCGGTTGCGGTTGACGAATATGGGGGTACATCCGGCATCGTGACGATCGAGGATATTATCGAGGAGATCGTCGGGGAGATCCAGGATGAGCATGATCCGACCGAACAGCCCGCCCTGACCCGGATGGACGATGGGAGCTGTGTTTTTGACGCCCGGTCCCATATCGAGGATGTGGAGCAAGAGCTGGGTGTCGAGCTTCCACGTGGCGAGTACGACACCCTGGGCGGCTTCATCAGTCACCTCCTTGGCCACGTCCCCCTGCAGGGGGAGGAGAGCAGGTTCGGTTCGCTGGTCTTCACCGTTGAGGAAGGTGACGCCCGGCGGGTTTCGAGCATAAGGGTCATCTCCGTGGGGGAGGGAGACTAGGGGCCTGCGTCAGGTTCCTGGGATGCGGATGCTTCCGGCCTTACTTCTGAGAACACTCTCTACCTCGGTCCTTCTGACACTGTCTTTCCCCCGCCCCGATGCCGGGCCCCTGGTGCTGGTTGCCCTGGTCCCGCTGCTATCCTTTCTGCCCGAACGGAAGATCACGGGCGCTTTCCTGTCGGGTTGGACTGCCGGGTTTTTCTGGTTTTTCTTCAGTTACAATTGGGTCGCCCACTCCATATCCCATTTCGGCGAAGTCCCGTTCCCCCTTGACATGGGCGTTATCGTGCTTCTGGCAGGGGTCCATGCTCTGTTCATTGGTGCCTTCGCAGCCCTGGCCCAGCGCATCGGCCGACCCTCGGGTTCGATGGATATGCTTCTTCTGGCATCGGTCTGGGTCCTGCTGGAACTGGCGAGGTCATGGTTTCCAGCCCCTTTCCCCTGGCTTCTCCTCGGGACGGGTGTCTGGAAAACTGTTCCCCTGCGCCCCCTCTTTCCCCTGGTGGGTGTATACGGGGCGTCGTTTTACATTTTTCTATTCAATGTCACTGTCTGGAAGATTGCAGGAGGTGGAAAGACCGGAAAAATGCCTCCCTTTTTCATCCTCGCGATCCTGATCCTTTCCCCATTGATCGGCGTCATGACGTCGAGAA
This sequence comes from uncultured bacterium, assembly GCA_965603295.1. Classification (GTDB taxonomy): domain Bacteria; phylum BMS3Abin14; class BMS3Abin14; order BMS3Abin14; family BMS3Abin14; genus JAFGWO01. The sequence continues at coordinate 7,158 of CBFDCL010000095.1, forward strand.
CCGGCCCCGGGGAACCGGTCAGGGTAGGTGTGGTTCAGGGGAATTTCCAACAGGACCTGAAGTGGGACGAGCAAATGCAGGATGAAACGGCCCGGGTCTATCTGAATCTGACGGAAGATGCGGTCAAAAGGGGAGCCCGGCTGATCGTCTGGCCCGAAACAGCGGTGCCGGTATTCTATCAGGCCGAGCCGGAACTGGCGGAAACCCTGAGGGGCTTTGTACGGGAAAAGGGCATTCATCTGGTGTTCGGAAGCCCGGGATACGAGATCCTGGGTCAGGAGGTCCGCCTGTATAATCGAGCCTATCATCTCGGACCGGACGGTCGGGAGGAGCACTATGACAAGATCAGGCTCGTCCCTTTCGGTGAATACGTTCCCCTCAGTGCTCTGCTCCCTTTCGTGGACAAGCTGGTCCCGGGGGAAGGGGAGTTCGCGAGGGGAAAATGGGAAGGTCCGTTTACCACACCTGTCCCTTCCGGGCTTCTCATCTGTTACGAAGTGGCGTTCCCCTCCCTGGTCAGGAGGGAGGTCCTCGATGGATCACGGTTCCTGATCAACGTAACAAACGACGCATGGTTCGGGCGGTCATGGGGACCCTACCAGCACCTGTCTGTGGCGGCGGTCAGGGCCGCGGAAAACGGGGTGCCCCTCGTGAGAGCGGCCAATACCGGTATTTCCGCGGTCATTGACCGTACGGGGCGGATCAGGGAAGCCGTACCCCTGGACACACGCGGCGTTATCGTTACCGAGATCGAAACCGGGGGCGGGATGACGCCTTACACCCGCTTCGGTGACTGGATTGTCATGTTTGCCTTTGCTGTGATAACAATAAAAGGATTCAAAATCATTTTCAAATGGAGGTCCAGGAAATGGAACGGATCGATGTATTCAGAAACTCCCTGACAGGGGCTGTTGAAAAACTTGAGACCCTGGGGAGGCACCTTTGACCTGGGAAACAAATCTACTGAAATCCGGGAACTGGAGAAAAAAGCCTCCTCGCCCGATTTCTGGAACAACCACGGGGACGCACAGGAGGTCACGCGCCGCATCAGCCTCCTGAGGGAGGAGGTCGAACAGTTCCAGAGGATCGAGGCTGGTCTGCGGGATCTGGAAGCTGCCGCCGAACTCATCGAGGAGGATCAGGATGAGGGTGAGGAT
>CBFDCL010000096.1:0-8185 GCA_965603295.1 uncultured bacterium
GATTGGTCGATGATCGCGATATCCTTGAAACCCGCCTCTTCAAGGTCTTCCCGAATTTCCTCGAACGTCCAGGTGCCTCCCCCACGGGTGTTGACCAGCATGTTGATGGCAAAAACGGCTCCGGAAACCGGCCTGGTCCGGTCCGACTCCATGAGGTAATCGCTGATTATTACACGACCACCAGGATCGAGGGCATTGGAAACCTTCCGATACAGTCTAAGATTCTGCTTACGGCTGTTCATATGGATGATGGCCGAAAGAAGGGCCAGGTCGTGGCCAGAAGGCAGGTCGTCCTCGTTGAAATCCCCGGCAACCAGAGTCATGCGATCCAGCATCCCGGAATTTTCCAGCTGCCCTCTGGCCATCTCGATCACCGGCGGCAGATCAAACAGGGTTGCCTTCATTCCGTCCACAGCCTCGAGGAAGGCGATCGTGTAGCCTCCCGCGGCCCCCCCCACATCGATGAGAGATTTTGCCTGCCCGGGATTTACAGCCTGAACGAGGCGAATGGCATCATGGGTAGCCCGGATGTTCATTGAACCGATGAATGATTTCCGGCGTTTCTCGCGGTCTTCTTCCGGAAACTCAGCATGTCCTCCATTAAGAACAATATTGGTCAACTGCCCCCAGCCGTGCCATAGATATGCCGCGTGCCGGAGGCCGGGAAGGATGGAGTCGGGTGAATCCTCCGACAGCAAACCGGACACTGAAGGCTCCGTCCGGTAAACGCCGCTTTCCTTGATCAGATAACCGAGAGCGGCAAGAACATCCAGAAGCATCGTCGTGCCCCTCGAATCCGATTCCAGTTCCGACGCCACACTGTCGGCGGTCAACGCCCTTTCCGCCAGCAAGCTGAACAGGTTAATCTCAACCCCAGTCAGGAGGATCCTGCTTTCCATGAAGTTGCGGGCCGTTTTCTGGATGTGCTCACGTTCCATAGTCTTTATCCTGAGTGACGGTACAAAACTAAGTCCTTTCTATAACTTCTTATTATTACTATTCCTGGATTTCGGTCCAGATCTGGTCCCATTATTTTGTTTTTGGCTCGTAGTCGTTCCCGATCTCCCAGGCTTTGGCGACGTATTCGCCCAATTTCCAGTAACCGTTGTCCGGGAAAGTGAAAAGGAGCGGATCGATTTTTCGCCAATCGGGTGCTCCGTCCTTGAGGACTTCTTCGTCAGCATAGACAGCAACCACTTCGCCGAAGTAGACGGTGTCCACTTTGAACACTACCTTTCGAACCACCTCACATTCGGCGGTGAATCGACATTCCCTAATCATGGGCGCCGTTTCCAGCTTACCGTAAAAGGTTTCAAAAACGCTCGATTTGGAAACTTTTCCTCCGGAATTGATTCCGCACCAGTCGGTCTCTTTTACCAGTTCAGGACCGGGCAGGTTAAGACTGAACGTACCGTGATCCTCCATTCCTCTGCAAGTGTGATGAGTGGGGCTCATCCCGCAGGCGACCGTTACAGGTTGGAAGTTGACGATGCCGATGAACGCCGCGGGCATGAAATTGGCCTCACCCCCGACTTCGGCACCCACAAGAACAGTGGGCATGGGCATGACAAAGGGGCCCGGCTCAATGGACACTTTGCTCATGGGAAACCTCCCGAACTCAGAATGAGTTTTAAACCTGGTCATGGTAAGGAAGTTTCTAGAATCAAGAATCTAAATCCCAGGTCTACGACCAGGTCCAGGTCTTCTTTCTTAGCATTTTCACTTTGAACGCGCCGATTCCCGCCAGATAGCCGGCCCAGAACAGGTACCAGGGAAAATGGGTGGGTATCGCTTCCTTCCAGACAACCTGCCCGGGGATCAGGAATGACAGAACGATAACCGCACCGGCAGCGATCTCCAGCATCCAGAAACACCTGCCCATTTTCATGGGAGTTCCTTTTTCATCCATCCGAAGGATGATGAACCCGGCGTAGATGAGCGCCATGGAAACCAGCACAGGAGCCCAGACGGGTCCCACCCAGGGCAGGGGCAGCATGAACAGGATGTCCCAGGTCATCAAGCTGGCCGGCCAGTTCAGGAAGATTTTGAGGAACACGTAGTAGAAAATATCCCAGGTACCGAAAAGGATCATGAAGGCAGCCACACGGTTCTGGAGGGATCGGAAGGCGAGAGCCGCCACGGCCCACATGAACAGGAGGGTGACGGCTTCCCGGAGGAGTTCGACCACGGCGATCCCGGATTCAACAAAAACAACGGGGAAGGCGAACCCGTCCGGATAGTAGAGGTGACGGAGATAGATGACGATGGCTGCTTCAATGTAGCCGAAAGCAGCACCCCATACGGTGAGCCAGAACAGCCGCTTTTTCAGCATCCAAAGGGACCCATAACCGCTTGTTTGAAATCTGAAATTTGAAATTTGGAATTGAGTTAATGGTATTTCCGATTTCAATTATACCATTTCATGGACAATTCGTTGGACTTGCGCGAAAAAGGGGACCGAAAAACCGTTGGTGTTGATCTGAAATTTGAAATGTGAAATTTGGAATCTGGAACAAAGGTCCCCACCCGGGGGCATTCAGCAGCACCTCATCCCCGAATGTTTTTTCCTCTTCGATCCGCAGCCGGTGTCCGGCTTTCCGTGGTCATCCAGGTTGCAGCAGGCGCTGTTTAGCCCCAGGGCGCTGCTTATCACGGCAACCGCGCAACCCACTCCCACATCAACGGTAATGGCCTGAGAGGGACAGTTTCTGGCGCAGGCCCCGCATTCCATACAGCTGTCCCGGTCGGTGATATGAGCCCGACCGTCTCCCATGGCCATGACCCCATGGGGGCAGACCTCGGTACACATCCCGCAGCCGGTGCACAGTTCACCTTCCAGCGCAAGAGTGGTTACATCCAGCAGGTATTTCATGCAACCCCCCCTCCGAAAAACACGGTCCCTATCCAGAACATGAAACCGGCTATCAGCGCCACGAGCTGGGCGGGGAGAGCCATGTTCATTTCCCTTTTCACCCCCGAGAGGGACGTGTAAGTGGACGAGCCCGTAAAGTTCATGGCCAGGAAAGAAGAAACAGCGATGATGAAAAGGGTCCACGAAGCCCCTTTCAGACTGGCCGATTGCGTCCAGACGGGAATGAGAGCCGCGGCAGCCATTCCGGTAACCGCTCCCTTGACGGAAAATGCGCGGCCGGGGATCCACGGCAGGAGGACCGGTACAAGCACCGAGCCCGAAATGAGGGCCATCACCAGCAAAACAGTGGACTCGAGGCCGAGGCGGGCCGCATCCTCAAGGAACTGACCCGGGCCCGCAAGTCCCCCAACCAGGGCCATCAGCACCACGGCAAGAGCGGCCCACTTGAGAGCCGGGATGACCTCCATGGGGACAAGGGCCGCCCGTTCGGAAAGGGGAAAATCCTTCCGCCTCATGGCAGAAGTGGCTCTCCTGCCGGCTTCCAGAAAAACCCGGATATCCACCGCTTCAACAGGGCCGTAGATCACCTCAAAACCGGTTTTCTGTTTCACCTCGTGTGCCGAGATCCCCACCGCTCCCAACTGGGGAACAATGAGCCTTCGATGTTCCACAACCTGCGACAGTCTCGTAGATACAATGCGACCGGACAGTTCGCCGGTTCCGAAGTTGCCTTTTCCGGCGGCGCACCAGACGTTGACCCCCATGGTGTTCAGCACAAGGATCCAGGCGTTAAGATCCCCTGCGGCGCGCCGCAGCAGATCGAAGGTCATCCGGTAATTGGCTGTGACCAGGACCTCCGATCGGGCATCGGGGTCACCCAGGGCGTAGAGCCCGGGGGGCACAGTGTAGTCCATCCTCCCCAATCCCCATCGAACTTTCCAGATCCCCAGGCGATCCCGGCCTGTGAAACGGGACGTGACCCTGGGAACCGGGCCTGCAGCGGTAGTAACGGTGCCTATAGTGGACGGGGGTAAGCCGATTTTCTCCCGAACCGGTCCATCGCAGCACGGTTCCGGATCCGAAGAAAGGCAGCAGTCATTGAATTGCCGCGTATGGGGATGGTCCAGCTCGGTACCTTTACAGCAGGATGGTCCTTCAGGTGTACAACATGAATCGCTCAAAGGTTAGCCTCCCAGGAAGGATTGGTAATGCCGACTAATCAAGTGTAATACAGGGGAACGATTTTACAAGGGAAAGAAGTTTCCAGTGTCTAAACCTTAAACGCTAGACGCAAAGTCCCGGTATTTTCCTTCTACCTTCAACTTTCCACTTTCTACTTTTTACCTTTTCCCCACCATCACCCGATGGTGCAGCAGGTTTTTCACCCTGTCCCATCTTTTTCCCAGATGGTCCACCTTCCCGGCCTGATGTCCGGCCTGTCAACGGGGTGAGTGTCAAACACCTGGTCATCCCTGAACTCCCTGAGGAGGTCTTCGAGCCCTTCGGCGTCGTTGGGCAGAACATATTCCTGTCCCTCAAGGACCACAATCCACCGGTGACCGCACTCACCGGCCTCTTCCGGGATGGAAACAGCCAGCTCCCGGATATCTTTCAGATCGTGGTTGACGCGGGTTTTTCCGTCGTCAAGCTCGAACATGCCTTTTCCAACGGTTACCCTGGTCAAGGAACCGAACGTACCCATATCCCACCCGCTTTCCGATGAAAGAGCCTGATAAATATCAGGAGATGATGGCCTTCTGGTTGTAATGGTTGATTAATTCGGCGATCGCTTTCTCGCCGCCAGGCAAAGTGGGGATCGCCGTGTTTTCCGGTTGTTTTTTTCCTTGGACCGTTTCCATCAGCCTCAGGCCGTCGCTCATGAGATAAACACTCAAATGAGTACAACCGCCCACCTCCCCCAGATTGTAAGCTTCGACCACTTTCCTCAATGTTTCCCACTTCCTGTCCACGTCGAGGGGTTCGAGGGAGACCAGGCGTGTGCGCTGAACCTGGAAGAAAAAATCGGTGATCCTTTCCATGCTCCTGACCTTAAACGTTTCCTCCTGGTAAACAGCCGCTTCCTCCAGCATCCGTGCGCCCTCCTCGAGGTCCCGGCACAGATACAGGAGGGGAACGGGGTTCTCCCGGAAATGGTCATCGTAACTGAGGATCTCGAACACTACCGAGTCGGGGAAAATATCGGATGCATCGTAGATAAAATAGTGCTGCTCACGTGTCGCCATGTTTCCTTACTCCTGAAATTTGGGTACCGGTCACCATCGATTCCGTCCTGTGCCGGAAGCCTCTTTCCATTTTTTCCCCCGGCCACCAGGCCCCAACTGGAAGGGGAAGCACAGGACCGTTGCGATCACCTTACTCAACCAGGGTACTCTGGCATCTGCGGCGTGGTTAATATTTTAACCGGGAATGGGGGGAAAGGGAATTGCCATCCACAGCTGCCCGATCCGGGAAGCCCATTTCCCGTTCATCCGTGCTACCCTGAGATTAGACAACCGGAATAAAGCCCGAACCGGGCCTCCGAATTCCAGGAGCAGCATCGTCGGAATTCGGGGAGCCAGGGGGGTGTCATATGTCCGGGGGGGAATTTCAAAATATCCGGCCGCGACCGGATCGTTCGAGGTGGGCCCTGTGGGGCACATGGATCTTTGGCATTCTGATCCTGGCGGCCCTTATATGGGTCGTTCTGAAGCGTGGGGATTTGCGAAATTTCGTCCAGTTGGCCCAACAGTCCCGCCCGGGGTGGCTGGGTGCGGCGCTTCTCTTTCAGTTCCTGACATACGTGAGCGTGGCTTCCGCCTGGAGGGCCACCCTCGCGAAAACCGGCCACCCCGTTCCCCTGAATCGGCTCATCCCCCTCGGTTTGGCCAAGCTTTTTACCGACCAGGCCATTCCTAGTGTCGGAATGAGCGGTAATATTCTTGTAGCGAAGGGCCTCCTGCGGCGGGGTGTTCCAGCGCCCCTGGTGTTAACAGCCCTGTTCGTGGATATCATCGGCTACTACATCGCCTACATGATCATGGTCCTGGCAACCCTTTCGATCCTGAGAGCTTATTATCAGGCCCACACGGCTCTGCTTTCAGCCTTCACACTGTTTGCCGTCCTGGCCATCGGCATCCCCTCCCTCATCCTGTGGTTAAAGCGCCGAAGCAGCCGCTCCCTTCCAGGCATCCTTGGCCGTTTTCCCTTTTCGGATTTTCTGTTTCGGATTATCAACGAGGTGCCGTCCGGGATCCTGCGGGATCCGGTACTCATTCTCAAAAATACCTTCTTCGAAGCGGGGATTTTCCTGCTGGACGCCCTCACTCTCTGGGTTGTCCTGTTTTCCATTGGGCAGCCTGTTCCGTTCATGGTTCCCTTCACAGTCTTTATTGCAGCCTCTGTTGTGGGCACAGTCAGTCCCGTTCCCACGGGCCTGGGAACCTTCGAGGCGGTGGCAGTGGCTACCCTGGGAATCCTGCACGTTCCCATCGAGGCGGCCCTCACCGCCACCCTTCTCCTGCGCGGATTCACGTTTTGGCTTCCCATGCTGCCTGGACTGTGGATGGCGCAAAAAGAAATTGGGGGGAAGGCAGTACCTAGTACCTAGTACCCAGCACCTGGTGCCTGGTGCCAAGTACGTAGTGCCTGGTGTCTGGTCCTGAAAAGACCTTGTCAGGTTTATTTCCTGGTTCGGTGTTTTACGTTAATTGTTCAAAGTGACAATGACATGTTTCAGGTCTTGGTTTTGATAAAAACCTTGACCTTCTTTTATGTATCCAAAAGCTTCATTCCTGCATCGAAGTAGCGATCCCCGGTAGCAGCGCCGGGAGGGAACAACCGGGAAAGTTCAGCGAGGTCTTCTTCCAGAAGCTCGATCTCCAGGGAAGCCGTATTTTCCTCCAGGTGCCGGATTTTCGTTGTCCCGGGAATGGGAACCACGTCCTCCCCCTGGATCAGGACCCAGGCCAGGGCCAGCTGTGCGGCGGTGCAGTTCAACCGATCGGCCGCCTCCATGAGACCCCGCACCAAACGGATATTCTTCTCAAAGTTCTCTCCCTGGAAGCGGGGAAATCTCGCGAGCCGTGAATCGCCCTCTTTTTTTAACTCCTCGGGATCCATCAACTTCCCTGCAAGAAGGGCCCGGCCCAGAGGGCTGTAGGGAACAAAGCCGATGCCCAGTTCCCGGCATACGGGGATCACATGTTCTTCGGAGTCCCGTGTCCAGAGGGAATATTCAGTCTGCAGGGCCGTGAGGGGATGGACCGCATTGGCGCGGCGCAGGTTTTCAGGCCCTGCCTCGCTGAGACCGATGAAGCGCACCTTGCCTTCCTCGACGAGCCGTGCCATCTCTCCCACCGTGTCCTCGATGGGGACTTCCTTGTCCACCCGGTGCAGGTAGTAAAGGTCAATAGTGTCTGTGCCGAGGCGCCGCAGGCTGTTCTCGCAAGAGGCGCGGACATAATCGGGCCTTCCACAGGCGACCATCATCTGACCGCTGTCGTCGCGAACGATCCCGAACTTGGTGGCGACAATGAATTCTTTCCTCCTGTCGGCGACAGCCCGTCCCACGAGTTCCTCGTTGCTTCCCTGGCCGTACATGTCTGAAGTGTCCAGGAAGTTGATCCCCAATTCCAGGGCTCTGTGGATGGTGGCGATGGATTCCGCCTCGTCAGCAACACCATAAAACTCCGACATTCCCATGCAGCCGAGGCCCATGGCTGAAACTGTGAGACCCTGTGTTCCCAGTGTTCTTTGCTTCATGGAAGACTCCATGTTTTTCAGAAAAGGTTTAACGTTTAATGCTTAACCGCAAACTGCAAACAGAAAACCCGGTTTTCCTATTACTATAACTATAATTGTTTCTACTACTGGTTCACCTTATCCCTTATCCCTTATCCCTTATCCCTTATCCCTTATCAACAATCACTGTTTATTAGGTTACCCCTTACCCGTTCGGGATTCAAGGCGGTAAGGGGAAGTAGAGACAATCTCACGATCTTCGGCACACGTTCATTTACTCAGGGCAAGCTAAGAGGCAAAGACTGCATCTGCCGTTTTTCCGGACCATTCCTATTTTGGATTTCGAATTATCTGCAGGATAGCCCTCGAGGGCTTATCGAACATGGGGCTGTCTGTCAAACCGGTCCGGCTGGGAGTAAGTATAGCCCACCAGGACAACGCTCAGGAAGGTCATGACTCCCCAAAGGATGAATCCTGCTGGGAACATGCCGGCATCGCCGAAGGCCCCGCCTCCAAGTTGATCGCGGTGGTCACCGCGAGCCTCCTGCTCATTGCCTCTATGACGAAGGGGAT
>CBFDCL010000097.1:0-7908 GCA_965603295.1 uncultured bacterium
ATTAAACGTTAAACGAAAACCAGGGACTTTCATCACGGATCTCAACTTCAAACTCTCAAACTTTCAAACTTTTTTCTCAATTCTCAATTAGCTTCCCATCCTTGCCTTTTTCACGCTCCTATAATACTTTTACTCGTTAAACCGTTTTTCAGGTTATTCATTCAGGAAAGGAGGAACGCGATTTGGGAAGCGTCATCAAGAAACGCCGCAAGAAGATGAGAAAGCACAAGCAAAGGAAACTCCTTGCCCGCAGCAGGCACAAGAGGAAGTAGTCCTTGAATCTGACAATCGGAATCGTCGGGTCCGGAGACCCCGAAAAACGGTATGACCCCCTCGCGGAGGAGGTGGGCGCCCTCCTCGCCGGAAAGGGCGCCGTGATCGTTTGCGGCGGGCTCTCCGGAATAATGGAAGCCGCCTGCCGGGGAAGCCGCTCGGCCGGTGGCGACACCATTGGGATCCTTCCCGGTTCCGAAAAAAAAGATGCCAACCCCTACATCGGATACGCGATCCCCACGGGGATGGGTGTCGCGAGGAACGTTCTTATTGTGAGGACTTCGGATGCTCTTATCGCCTTCCCCGGAGGTCCCGGAACCATGTCCGAGATCGCGCTGGCGCTTAACATCGGCAAACCCGTCATCGATCTGGGTCACTGGAATACCCAGGGGACCATCGAGGCTGAAACAGCCGCGGAAGCCGTTTCCAAAGCACTCGATGCTGCCTCCCTGCCCGAGGCTGTAACGGGCACCATGAACCCGCCAGGGTAACTGTCTGAGCAGATGGAACCGGAAAGGGTCTACGTAAAAACCTTCGGGTGCCAGATGAACCTGTACGACACGGAGAAGATCTACGCTTTTCTTCGCGAGCGATACCTCCCTGCGGCAACGCCGGAGGAAGCGGACCTCATCATCCTGAACACCTGTTCCATCAGGGAAAAAGCCGAACAGAAAGTTTACAGTCTTCTCGGACGCCTTAAACCCATCAAGGATTCGAACCCCGAGGTCCTCGTTGGAGTAGGGGGCTGTGTCGCCCAACAGGAGGGTGAAACGATCCTCAAGCGCTCCGGGGTAGTTGATCTCGTCTTCGGGACGCATAACATCAACGAACTGCCGGAAATCATCGAAGAGCGCCTCCGCATGGGGCGTAAAGTGTGCCGGATAAAAAATGACGCGGACAGGGTTGCTACCGCCGACGCACCCAGAAGCACCGGCCCCCTCGCCCCGACCGCCCTCCTGACGATCATGAAGGGCTGTGACAACTGGTGTTCTTATTGTGTCGTGCCTCTCGTGCGGGGGAGGGAACGAAGCAGACCTGCGGCCGAGATCATCGATGAAGCGCTCCACCTCGTTCACAACGGGGTCCGTGAGCTAACTCTTCTGGGGCAGAACGTCAATTCCTACCGTGACCCGGATACGGGCATGGGGTTTCCGGGGCTCCTCTCCAGGATCAATGATATTGACGGCCTTGAGAGATTGAGGTTCGTCACTTCCCATCCCAAAGATTTTTCCGACGATCTGGCCAGGGCCATGGGGGACCTGCCGAAAGTCTGCGAGCACATCCATCTTCCGGTCCAGGCAGGATCGGACAAGGTCCTCGCCGCGATGAACCGCGGTTACACGGTCTCCCAATACATGAAAAAGGTTGAACTCCTGCGTGGCCTGATCCCCGATGTGGAGTTCACCACCGACATCATTGTCGGCTTTCCGGGAGAGACCAGAGAAGATTTTGATCAGACGCTGAAACTCATCCAGGAAGTCCGCTACCAGAACGCCTTTTCTTTCCGGTTTTCGTCGCGTCCGGGGACGCGGGCCGCGGGGCTCGAGGACCCCATTGGACCCCACTTGAGGAAATCCTGGCTTCCGGAGCTCCAGACCGTTCAAAACACAATCACCTCGGAGAAGCACGCCATGATGGAGGGCGCAGTTCTGGAAGTGCTGGTTGAGGGGGCGGACCGGAAAAGGAGCGGGCTCCTGGAGGGTAGGACCAGGACCAACTATATTGTTCATTTCGAGGGTGATCTGTCCCTCATCGGAAAAACACTGAAAATCCGTCTGAAACGATCCAGGACGATCCACCTGGAGGGAGAGGTGCTGCCATGAAGGAGATTGAAATGACCATCCATGGTCTTTCCATGGATCCGAAAAACGGCAGCCCTGTTCTTCTCCTGAAAGAAGTCAGCAGCGAGAGGACGCTCCCCATCTGGATCGGTGTATACGAGGCCAACGCCATTGCGACAAGCATGGCTGAAATCCAGCCACCGCGGCCCATGACCCACGACCTCCTGTATGGAACACTGATCCAGATGGGCTACACTCTCAGGAAGGTGGTGATCACCGAGATCAAAGACGCCACCTTTTTCGCTACCATCTTTCTGGATTCCGACACCAAAGAGGTTGAGGTTGACTCCAGGCCATCGGACGCTGTTGCTCTTGCCGTGCGGGCCCAATCCCCCATATTCGTCAGCGAGGATGTTCTCGATCAATCCGCCATTGATCTCTCGACTCTGGAGGATAACGGGAAAACACCCGATAAGGATGAGATGCTCGAAATGCTCGAACAGATGGATCCGGAGGATTTCAGCAAGTACAAGATGTAAGAAACCGATTGAGAATTGAGAATTGAGAAAAAAGTTTGAGAGTTTGAGAGTTTGAAAGTTTGAAAGTTGCGGTTTAAACATGAGTGCACTAGTGCACCGGTGCACATGTGCACTTTACCAATCACTAGTCACGGATCACTGTTTTCCACGTTGAACATTAGACGTTGGACATTGGACGTAGATTCCCCATAGCCTCAGAGATTATTTATGACCAGTAACGGTGCGATCGGAACCCGGCGCTTGAACCTCCTGAGGGTCCTTTTCCTTTGGGGGCCGCCGGTGGTCGTCTCCGTTATCATCCTGGCTCTTTCTTCCATCCCGGGGAACAGGTTCCCGAAACACCCCGAGATGGTCAATATCGTTTCCCATTTTTTTGAATTCACCCTTCTCGGTTTTCTTCTCGCACGAGCCCTGTCCACCGTTTGCAGGAACACCCCCCGGAAGCTCATGATATGGACCTTTTTACTGTGCACAGTTCTGGGGTTCACTACTGAACTCCTTCAGTTTACCATCCCCCAAAGGATGTTCGACGTCATGGATCTTTTCTATGACCTGCTGGGTACCCTGACGGGGATCACCCTGTTCCTTGCGGTCAGGAAAAAACCGTTCATCGAACCGATGGAGAGCGGGAACATGGAGTCCGGGGAAAATGTCCGGGACCAATAATATATTCAGGAGAGCGGCCGACCTGCAGGATCTTTCCCGGCTTTCCGAGGACCTGTTGACGAGGTTGGCAGAAACGGCCGGCGCCCTCTCGGGGACCGTCTGGGTCCTGGACCAGGATCAGGCCTTCCGGCAGGTCGCTTCCCGGGGGAGAACCGGACAAAGAACCAGGAGCATCGATCCGGGGGAGATCATCCATCGCCATGAAGAGATCTCCAGGGGGATTCCATTTTTCGAGCAAAAAGGCGGGAAAGTTGTTTTAAACAGCCTGTTCCTCCCCGTCCTGCACAACGATGTCCTCGTCGCCCTGGTTCACCTCGAAACGCGCAGCCATGGTGAGAACGGGATCGGCGACGAAACCATCGAGGGGATGAGAAACACCGGAGAGGAATACGCGGCGTTCCTCCATAACGCCCAGATGCTGGACAGGATCCGGAAAAACCCCCTGAAGGACCTGGAATCTGACACTTACAACGAGCCCTTCTTCCTGGACTTCCTTGGGCGCCAGGTCACGATGAGCCGTCGTTTCCGTCGAAGGATCGGGGTCGTCAACCTGGAATACGAGGGCGCGGAGCGGTTCCAGAAAAACCAGAGCTACAAACTGGTTCAGGCTCTGACCCGTGATATCTCGGAAACCCTCCGGGGCATCCTGAGGGATTATGACGTCGTCGCCCACGTGGGGAACCTCCGGTTTTTCGTGGGGCTCCCCGAGACTGACAGTCTTGGCTGCCGCATCGCCATCGAACGCATCCGGCGCGGTTTCACCCGGCTGGCTTACCTTGAGGAACGGTTCGAACGGTACGGTTTAATACCTCATTTCGGCTTTTCATGCTTCCCGGAAGACGGTTCCTCTGAGGACGCCCTGATCATGAAAGCCCTTAAAAAAACCAGATCAGGAAGGACCGATCCTTTTAACACGATCCAGTGGGGGGACCGCGGTTTCTGGGACCTGGTGGAGGTTTTCACCACGGATACCGGCGTTCTCGAGGTTTCAGCCCTCGATTGTACGGAACCGACTTCCTTTAAAGCCAACTTTACCTACCTTCTCCAGGAGGCCGTCATAAACGATATCCTCTTGAATCCTGAACAGAGGGGGCTCCTTTACATCGGCACTGACAACGTTTACATCACCGAAGCGTTGATCACAAAAAACACCGCCCTATCCAGAGCCGCCACCCGGATCAGTGTCTTCGGAGACCTGACAGGCGCCCAGGCCCTCAGGGAATGGAACATCAACACCATCACCCTGTCCCCGGAGCAATCGAAAGGTTTCCAGTTCATTCTTCTCCTTACGGACAAGGTGACCTATGCTCTGGCCGGTGTCCATTACAGGGCCGAAGAGTGGAAAGGCTTCCACACCTCCAACGAGCGGCTGGTTGAAAGGATGGTTTTCAAACTGAGGGAGGAGTACTCCCTCCAGGAGCAGATATGATCCGGGGTAGGGGATGAAAAAAATCCTGCTGGTCGAGGGGGACAAATCCCTTCTCCAGAAGCTGGGGAAACGCCTTGGAAAGGGCGGTTTTGAGGTCAAAACCGCTTCCGACGGGGCCGGTGCCCTCGAATCAGCTCTGGTGGAAAAACCGGACCTGATCATCACCAACTACCATCTTGCCCTCTTTGACGCGGAAAGGCTGAAGGCTTTTCTGAAAAGCAACCCCACCACTACCCATATCCCTTTTATCTATCTCATCGATGCGGAAAGGGGCCATGACGAGACCCTCGCTTCCATCAGCGGGGACACCTACCTTGTCAAACCTTTCCGCTGGCAGGATATCCAGGACAAGATCAGCGGACTTTTTCAGCCCGGTGAGGATATAACTCCGCCCGCCCGACACCACGGGTCCGGTGTCGAGGGGAGCCTGAAGGAGGTGTCTCTCGTTGATCTCCTCCAGATCTTCGGACTGAACAGACGAACCGGTGTCCTCACCCTGGAGCATGATGGCCAGACGGGATCAATTCACCTTTTCAAAGGTGATGTCATCAGTGCCGTCCTCGGTGAAACCAATGGGGAAAAAGCCCTTTTTCGGATCTTCCGATGGCCGGACGGGCGTTTCAGTTACCAACCGGGCGAAAAACCCGTGACCCGGAACATTTCACGCTCCATGGACGGTCTCCTGATGGAGGGCATGCGGCAGTTGGATGAATGGGTTTCCATTCATCGACTCATGCCGCCCCCTTCAACGGTCTTGAAAATGACAAAATCGAGGGAAGAACTCCCCCTGAACATGAGGCCTGTCACCCAGGAGGTTCTCCTCCTTCTCGAATTCTACAATACTGTTGAAGAGATTGTTGAAAAGACGCCTCATACCGATTACGATGTCTGCAAATCCATCCTGGGCCTGATCCAGAAAGGGATCCTCATCCCGGTTGTCGAGGAAAAGCAACAGACCAGGAAAGAGGGCCCCCTGGTCGACCCGGAGCTGCTGCTGCATATGCACAGGTTCCTCATCCCCGCGAAAAGTGACCAGGCGGGGATGAGCTGGGGGAAAATAATGGTTTTTTCCCGGCATCCGGAGCCGTTTAAACTGTTTCTTGCAAAGATCGCGGATGTGAGCGGCTTTCGTCTGTCGAGAGATAATTTCTCGAATCGGGAGATCATCAGTGCTTCTTTCGGCACCGTCGGTGTCCTTGAAATATCGGAGAGTGCCCATCTCCAGATTTTCCTGCTTCCGGCCTCGAAAGAGGCGGTGCCGCTCTGGAGAGCTTTCTCGGAAGGCGCTATGGGTGCTGTTTTCCTTGAGAACGGCGATGATGCGGATGATCCAGCATTGGAAGCCATACAGGGTTTCGTGGAAGGGGAGCTTGGCCGGCCGGTGATTATCACCCGTTCCAAACTTCTCGAGGCCGAAAAGTCCGGGAACTCCGGAGTGGAGATATTCAGGGACCTTTTCAGCGCAATGATGGACCGGCATACTTTCAACGAGGGATCCCAGGCATGACCGATCAGGAGAAAAGCGTTCTTATCGTGGATGACGACGCCAGCATCCAGGAACTCATCCGGATAATCCTGACCAAACAGGGATACCAGGTCCATGTGGCTACGGACGGGGAAGAAGGTGTCAGAAAATTTCTGGAGACGGCACCGGATCTGGTGATCAGCGACATTTCCATGCCGAAAGGCGATGGATTCAACGTAGCCATTCTGATCCGGTCCAAAGAAAGCCTCCTTGGCAGGAAAGTCCCTATCCTCCTGATTAGCGCTTTTTATGACGACCAGACGAACAAGGAGAATGCGGCGAGGTGCGGGGCTGACGCTTTCCTTTCCAAACCCTTTACCCGTGTACAGCTGCTCGAGGCGGTTGAGAACCTCCTCGAAGTGGACCAGAACGGATGACGGAGGTTGATGGTATAATTCAGAACAAGACGTTGAGAGCTGAGGGTTGAGAGTTGTGGATTCGCTAAACAGGGAATTTATTCAACCCTTGACACTTAGCACTCGAACTCCTTTATTCCCTATATGGAGGTGCGCAGCCATGATCAAGCCCTTATCACGCTGGATAATCATTTTCGCCACAATCATCTTCTTCTCAGCCTGTGTCACCGCGGGTGGAGCTTCCAACGTCAAGGAAGATGATACAAAGGAAACCGCATACGCGCCTTATAACGGTCCGAAAAAGAGACTGGCGGTCCTTGAATTTGAGAACAGGGTCACTAAAAGGTGGTGGGACAAGAGTTGGAACCTTGAGGAACGCCTTACTGAAATGGTCATCACCGAGTTGATGAAAACAAACCGCTTCATCGTGGTTGAACGCGGAGCACTCAACGAGGTTCTTTCAGAACAGGATCTCGGTCAAAGCGGCAGGGTTCGCCAGGAAACGGCCGCAAAAGTCGGTAATGTCCTCGGGGCCCAGGTTCTCGTGAAAGGCGCCATCACCGAGTTTTCCGAAAAAGAGAGCGGCGGTAAGGGCGGAATCATGGTCAAGGGGATCGGGATCGGCGGTAAATCCAGCCAGGGGCATGTGGCAATAGACATGCGCCTCATCGACGCGACCAGCGGACAGATCCTGCAGTCCCATAAGGCCGAAGGAAAAATAAAGAGCAAGAGCCTTGGGGGTGTCGGCTTTTTCAGTGGGGTCGCTTTTGGTGGATCCTCCTACAAAAAAACCGCACTGGGTAAAGCCACCCGGGCCTCGGTGGAGGATGCCGTCAGGTTCGTAGTAAAAAATATGGAAGAGCAGGTCTGGCAGGGCAGGGTGGTCAAAGTCTCCGGGAACAAGATCTACATAAACGCTGGTTCAACAATGAACATTGGAACCGATATGGTCTTTACCGTATTCTCCAAGGGGGAAGAGCTCATCGACCCCGATACCGGCCTTTCCCTCGGAAGCATGTTGTCCCGCAGCGGGACAATCCGGGTGATCCAGGTTGCCGAAAAGTTTTCCGTTGGCCAGGTCGTTGAAGGTTCCGGGTTCAAACGCGGAGACATCATTAAAATGCAGTAACAAGTTACAAGTGAGAAGGGGAAAGGGGCCGCTACCGGGGGCCCCTTTTCTTTGTTTATCGTTTATCGTTTATTGTTTATCGTTTAAGGTAAAAGTGAGTGGTTGGTGACTGGGACTTTTGCCCAAAGGCCAAAGGTAATTCCTGCGCTCTGTCCCCTGTTTTCACATTGGACGTTTGACGACACGGTTAGAGGTTTTAGAGTTTAAAAG
>CBFDCL010000098.1:0-7415 GCA_965603295.1 uncultured bacterium
TGGTTCAGACGTGCTACCAGTGACTCCGTTGTTGTAACGATAAGAAGGTTGGTCGGGCGGTAGGATGTGATGTTGTCCGATTTGGGCAAAAGAGGTGTCAGCAAAGTTTTCAGATCTTCCGCATTGGTGTACTGAACCGGAATGATCTGTGTAACGTAGGCATCGATCCCAGAGATCCCCTTGGACTTTCCCACCTTCATCTGGAGACCATAAGTGGACACGTTTGCCGACGGCACGATCTTGTTCACCTTGCCGGAAGGGACCAGAGCAAACCCTTTAACGTGAAGGATGGAGAGAAAAACCTGGTAGATCTCCGCCTGGGTAAGCGATTTTGGGCCGATCACCGTTACACGTCCCTGGACCTTGTCGTCCACAAGGAAATTCTTCCCGGTAATCTCGCTTACCGTTTCAATCACCTTCCTGATGTCCACATCAGAAAAATCAATGTTGTAGGTTTTTGCCGCCAGAGCGGTCCCCGCCATAACCGTCATGGAAAGGAAAAGGACCAATGCAACGATCTTCGTCATAAAGTTTTTCATGGCATCACCTTATCTCGTATTCCAGGGTAAGGTTTTTCCGGAACCGTTCCAGGTCCACAGTGACCTGGCTTTCGTCCCTGAGTTGTGTAAACATCTGAAGAGCCTGTTCGGGCCCACTGATTTCCAGACCGTTTACTCTTTTTATAATATCACCGTTGACCATGCCGAGCTGGGCGAAGAAGCTTCCCGGTCGGATGTTGAAAACCTTGAAGCCGTCGGGTTTCCCCTCCGAAAAGTGAGGGACCACCCGCACTTTGGTCAGGAGCTTGTTAAAATCCTGGAGTACTCCTTCCACCTCCCGTCGGTCCATCACGAAGCTGTTCTCCCCGACTTTACGCACGGTGATGGAACCATCGCCCCGGACCGTGGCGGCGGGCTTTTGCACTCTTTCCGAACGGGGACGGCTGCGGGTTCCCGCAGGTTCGGGACCTTCTTCCTCCCCCTTTTCCAGAATCTCCTCGCGGCCGTCCCGCAGGAGGATCACCCGGTTGCGGGCCACAGAATCGACAGTCGTCCCCTCCTCACCCACCTCATCACCCACAAAGTAGATCTGTTGCTGCCTCGTGCTCCTGTCGAGGATGATAGCGAACGACCTTTTTCCCTTGACCTGAACCACCGTCCCCAGGAGTTCCAGGGGCAGTTTGCTCTCGGGAAGCTGGTCGATATCCTTTTCCGGCCGTTCCCGGGCAGGGGGAGGTGGCCCTGAAACACGGCTGCCGAAAAGGTTCCTCTCAAGGATGATCCCCGTGTTTGCTTCCCTTTCCGGCCCGGCGACCGCCTGCCCTCCTTGCTGGTTTTCGGGCCGGGGCCTCTCCGGAGCGGGAGGCGGCACCGCAAGGGAAAGGATGATCCCGGAGACCAGGAAGGCCGCAGCAGCAAGCAGGGCTAGGTCACCCAGGATGAAAAACCGCCGGTATGTCGATATCGTAACCATATCCCTTAGCCCCGTGAGAAGCCCCGCTACCAGATCGGATCGGAATAATCCGCCAGGTCCAGGGGCGGGACGAAATAGATTCCGGTCTCACCCGGAAAAGGTTCCGGATAGACAACGAGCCGGTCATCTTTCGAATAGTTGGACATCTGAAACACCTTGCTTTGCAAATAGGATTCCGGTGTCGGAAAAGGCCTCTGCTTGTTGGTTGCCAGAACCCTCAAAATTCCCAGACACCCGCCCTCGGTTGCCGGGAATGTTATAGTTTCTCCATTTTCATCCGTATTGTAAAGGATGGAGAGCTGATTGGTCGTATCCGAACCTGCGGCAAGGGCCCCGGAAAACAGGGTTGCGGTCCTCTGCCGAAACCAGGACCGTCAGGAGGATGGCTGCAGCGCCTTGGAGAATTCTGACTGCCCTCATGTGGCCATATCCCTGATAACGCTGTCCACAGTTTCCAGGAGTTCCGGAAGGGCCTCGGGCTTTTTCCCGCCTGCCTGGGCCATGTCCGGCCGGCCACCGCCGCCCCCCCCGACGATAGGGGCCAGCCTGCGGACCAGTTCCCCCGCAGGGAACCGTCCCATTATGTCTTTCGTTACGCGCACGACGAGGAACGCCTTGTCACCGTCCCTTGAGGCGAGGAGCACAACCCCGCTGCCGATCTTGTCCCTGTACCTGTCGGCGGCATCCCGAAGGCCTGTGGCATCCTGGCCGGGAAGTTCCGCGGCAAGATATCGAACGCCCGCTGTTTCCCGGATCTGCCCGTCCAGGTCAGCGGGGCCTCCGTCGGCCATGCTCTGCATGAGGTCCCGGACCTTTTTTTCCTGTTCCTGGAGGGTCTCGAGGAGTTTCTTCATCCTCGTGGGCAGTTCATGAACGGAGACTTTCACCGACCCGGCAAGCTGCGAGAGGAGCGCATCGTCCGCCCTGAGACGCTCAAGGACCTTCGTACCCGTTACCCCCTCGATGCGCCGGACCCCGGCAGCGATACCACCTTCGTGGGTAATCCTGAAAAGGCCGATATCCCCCGTTCTCCGGACATGGGTACCCCCGCACAGTTCCATGCTGACGCCCGGGATGGAAACCACCCGGACCGTATCGCCGTATTTCTCATCGAACAACGCGGTAGCCCCTTTTTCCACAGCCTCTTCAGGGCTCATTTCGCGGGTTTCAACCTCCAGGTTTTCAAGGGTGTGCCGGTTGACAACATCCTCGATCGCCTCGAGCTGATCGGTGTTGACAACTTCAAAATGGTTGAAGTCGAAGCGGAAACGGTCCGGCTCCACGAAGGACCCGGACTGTTGGACGTGATCGCCGAGGACATCCCGCAGCGCGGCGTGGAGAAGATGGGTCGCTGTGTGGTTCCGCCGCGTCGCCTCGCGCTCGCTGTGCATCACCTCCGCCGTGCAGGTGTCTCCCAGGTTCACAGCTCCTTCTATCAAACGGCATCGGTGGACGATAAGATCGGGAAGGGGTTTCGTTGTTTCGATGACCTGCGCCGCAAAACCGTTTCCGGTAAGGGCACCCTTGTCACCCACTTGACCTCCGCTTTCGCCGTAGAAAGGGGTCCGGTCGAGGATAACCTCCACCTCACCTTCCCCTGTCCACCGGTCCACCGGTTTGCCCTCTTCAACCAGTCCTCTAACAACGGCATCCCGTGTAAGTTCCTCCTCGTAACCTGTGA
Organism: uncultured bacterium; assembly: GCA_965603295.1. Lineage (GTDB taxonomy): Bacteria > BMS3Abin14 > BMS3Abin14 > BMS3Abin14 > BMS3Abin14 > JAFGWO01. The sequence goes on from CBFDCL010000098.1 coordinate 3,155, forward strand.
AGATGACCGGTCCGGCCTGAGCGAGGATGTCCCGGTAAACCTGGGGGATATCCCTGGCCCCGGAACCGGTCCAGGCCGCCCGGGCCCGGTCCTTCTGACGTTCCATCTCCCGGTTGAAACCCTCCACGTCCACATCGACACCGCTTTCAGTGGCGATGTCCTGTGTCAGGTCCAGGGGAAAACCGTAGGTGTCGTAGAGGCGGAAAACCTCCTCGCCGGGAAGGAGGGCGGGAACCGCTTCCTTCACCTCGTCAAGGAGTTGGGAAAGACGGGCCAGGCCCTGGTCGAGGGTCCGTCCAAAACGATCCTCCTCCAGCTGAACGACCTTCACCACCTTCTTCATGTTTTCCCGCACCTCGGGAAATGCGTCTCCCAGGACGTCCCCCACAAGGGGGCAGATCAGGTGGAGGAACGGTTTGTCAAGGCCGAGGAGCTTCCCGTGTCTCGCCGCCCTCCGCATGATCCTTCGGAGGACGTAACCACGGCCCTCGTTGGAGGGTCCGACGCCATCCGAAACCAGGAATGTCACCGCCCGGACGTGGTCGGCGATCACACGCAGGCTGACATCGCTCTCGTCGTTGGAACCGTAAGGGATCCCGGATATCCTGGACGCCTCCTGGACAAAGGGGAAAACGAGATCGGTGTGGTAATTGCTATCCTGATTCTGAAGAACGGAAGCGAGCCGCTCAAGTCCCATGCCCGTGTCGATACTGGGCCTGGGAAGGGGGTTTAACGTCCCCTCCCCATCACGGTCGTACTGCATGAAGACCAGGTTCCACAGCTCGAGGAATCGGCCACAATCACAGTCCGGACCGCATTCGTCGAGACCGCACCCGAAGGCTTCCCCCTGGTCAATGAGAATCTCGGAACATGGCCCGCAGGGGCCCGTGTCACCCATGGACCAGAAGTTGTCCTTCTCGCCCAATCTGAAGATCTTCTCTAAGGGAACCCCCGCCACCTTTTGCCAGAGATCGTAAGCCTCATCATCGTCCTGAAAAACGGTGACCACGAGATCCCCGGCGTCCAGCCCGGCCGATACGGTCAGGAATTCCCAGCCGAACGCGATGGCCTCCTTCTTGAAATAGTCCCCGAAGGAAAAGTTGCCCAGCATCTCAAAGAAGGTATGGTGCCGGGCCGTACGCCCAACATTTTCGAGATCATTGTGTTTCCCCGAAACCCTCATGCACTTTTGTGTGGATGCCGCCCTTTTGAAATCCCTTTTCTCCCTGCCGAGGAACACATCCTTGAACGGCACCATGCCCGCGTTGGTAAAGAAAAGGGTGGGGTCGGACTGCGGAACAAGGGGAGCACTTCGCACTCTGCGGTGACCCTGGTCCTCAAAATATTTCAGGAACAGCTCCCTTATCTGTGAACCCTTCAAATCTGTTCCTCCTCGAACGAAAAACCGGAAAGGACGGACCGGACCACCTCGTATTGAAACCCCCTGGATGTGAGGTGGCGGTGCAGAGCGGCTTTGGCGCGGGCACCCGAACCCCTCATCGTGCGGAACTTTTTCCGGGCTGCTTTCCCGGCCAGGATCATCTCCTTTTCCTTCGGCAAAAGCCTCCCGATCACAGCCCTGGCGATATCCTCATCCACCCCTTTGGCCAGCAGATCTCCGAGAAGGCGAAAGGGTCCATGGAGTCGCCTCTCGGACCGGCTGGTGACCCATGCTTCGGCGAATTTCGTGTCGTCTAAGTAGCCCTGCTCCTTCAGATCGTTCACGACCGCCTCGATCGTAGCGGAGGGCCAGTCTCGCTTGGCGAGCCCCCTTTCGATCTCCTGTGCCGTGTGCATTCTGCGGGCAAGGGCTTCGAGGGCCCACTGCTTTGCGGAACGCTCTGTTGCCTGGATCATCAGAAACGGTCGAGCTTCAGATCCTGTTTTCCCTGTTCTTCGCCGGCATCCGGGTCTTTGCCTTCGGCCCCTTGATCAGCGGACATCTTCTCGAATTCGACCCAGGCTTCGTCTGTGGCGTCAATTCCTTTCACCTTAAGAGCAAAGTCGTCCGGTCTCGAGCTCTGTCTGAGAGCCTCCTCGTAGGAGATCAGCTTTTTCTTGAACAGCATCATGAGGGCCTGATCGAAGGACTGCATCCCGTACTGCGTGTAGCCTGCACCAATAATATCGGTGAGTTCATGGGTACGGTCCTTGTCCACAATACATTCACGGACCCTGTTCGTGGCAACAAGGACTTCCACCGCCGGGACCCGGCCCTTTCCGTCGGATCTCGGGACCAGTCTCATGGAAATGATGCCCTGCAAAACCCCGGCCAGCTGCAGCCGAACCTGTTTCTGTTGATACGGAGGGAAGACCGATATGATCCGGTTGACCGTTTCGGTGGCATCCACGGTGTGGACGGTGCTCATCACAAGGTGGCCCGTTTCGGCGGCCACGAGGGCCGTCTCAATGGTTTCGAAATCCCTCATTTCCCCAACCATGATCACGTCCGGGTCCTGTCTCAGGGCGCTTTTGAGAGCGGCACCGAAGGACATGGTGTCCGAACCGACCTCCCTCTGATTGACGATGCTTTTGACATCCCGGTGGAGGTACTCGATGGGGTCCTCCACGGTAATGATGTGGGCGGTGCGGTTCTCGTTGATATGGTGCAGCATCGCGGCAAGGGAGGTCGATTTTCCGCTCCCCGTTGTTCCGGTCACGAGGATAAGCCCCCTGGGCCTCAGGGAGAGGGTAGCAAGGACGGAAGGCAAGGTAAGATCCTCGATGGTCAGGATCTTGACGGGGATAAGGCGGAACACCAGACCGATGGTGCCCCGCTGCTGGAAGATGTTCACCCGGAACCTTCCGAGCCCCGGAACGCTGTAGGCGATGTCGATCTCGTTGACCCGCTTGAACTTATCCTTCTGCGCATCGTTCATGACGGAAAAAGCGACCTTCATGACATCTTCCTGCGTGACGCGCCTGACTTTGGGCATGGGGTGCAGTTTCCCATCCACACGCAGGACCGGCGGGTTCCCGACCTTGATATGAAGGTCCGAGGCTTTGTAAGCCGCCGAAGCCTTCAAAAGATCGTTGATATCGAGGACTTCCTGCTCGCTCATGAATCCTCACCCCCATCGACGGCGGAGTGTGCCGGGATGCCGCCATGCTCCCTCACCTTACGCTCCAGTTCTTCGGTAATATCCGGATTCCCCTTGAGAAACTGCCTGGCGTTTTCCCGGCCCTGCCCGATCCGCTCTTCGCCGTAGGAATACCACGCCCCGCTTCTCACAATGAACCCGGCTTCCTGGGCCATGTCTATGATCGTCCCCTCGCGGGAGACTCCCTCCCCGTCGATCATGTCAAACTCCGCCTGCCGGAAAGGGGGGGCCAGTTTATTCTTGACCACCTTGACGCGAACACGGCTGCCCACATTCCGGTCGCCTTCCTTGAGGGACCCTATCCGACGGATGTCAAGACGCACCGAGGTATAGAATTTCAGGGCGTTTCCCCCCGTTGTCGTTTCGGGGTTTCCGAACATGACCCCAATCTTCATGCGGATCTGGTTGATGAACACGAGGGCTGTCCGGGTCTTGCTGATCGCGCCGGTGAGTTTGCGCAGGGCCTGGGACATGAGCCTGGCCTGCAGGCCCATATGGGAATCACCCATTTCCCCCTCGATCTCGGCTCTGGGGACGAGGGCCGCCACGGAGTCGACAACGATGATGTCGATGGCCCCGCTGCGCAGGAGCATTTCGACGATCTCCAGAGCCTGTTCCCCCGTATCCGGCTGGGAAACCAGGAGGTCATCGGTCCGGACCCCCAACTGCCTGGCGTAATTGATATCCAGGGCGTGCTCGGCATCGATGAAAGCGGCAACCCCCCCAAGCTTTTGAGCTTCGGCAATAACGTGCAGCGTGAGGGTCGTTTTTCCGGATGATTCCGGTCCGTAGATCTCGGTCACACGCCCCCTTGGGATCCCCCCGATCCCGAGGGCCACGTCCAGCGGCAGAGCTCCGGTGCTGATGACCGGGATCCCCGGTACCGTTTCCTCGGATCCCAGCCGCATGATGGAGCCCTTGCCGAACTGCCTTTCGATCTGGCTCACAGCTGCTTCGATAGCTTTTTCTTTGTCGTTTTTCTGGGTCATTTCACGTGTCCTCCCGGTGTCTCCGGGTCCGATGGCATTTATAACAAAAAAATAATAGCAAATTCCGTTCCGGTTTTCTATAAGGCGAGGATAAAGATAGAAACTAGAATCTAGAGTGTCCAGTTTCGGTTAGGTGTTGACAGTTTCATGATGTTACCTCCGTTTGATTGC
>CBFDCL010000099.1:0-7358 GCA_965603295.1 uncultured bacterium
TGGTTGATAAAGTGGGTGGTCGCGCCCACCTCCAGGGCCGTCGCCCCCCCGGTGAGCAACCCCACCGCGATGAACTGGCTGGCTCCCGCAAACACGATCAGGGACATGAGCACGGCCGGGAACAGGCCCATCCCTCCCTGACGCGCAAGGATGCCGTAGGCCGCCCCCATCGGGATATAGCCGATGATGATGGGCAGGGCATCCGCGAACCCCCTGCGGATCATGGTTCGAGTTGTAGAGGCAATTTCAGATTTCATATTTCAAATTTCAAAAGTTCATCAGGTGATCAGGGATTAGGGAACCGTCCAACGTCAAATGTCCAACGTGTCTTATTGCAACTCCAGACTTCAAACCTCAAACCGCAAACTACAAATTCTTCAATTCTCAATTGTTTCCATCCGAGATCGTTTCACCCAATTGGCAGCTCGCGATGACATCGTTTTACACGTGAAACGATTCTTAATCCGGCAACTACCAACTTCAAACGATTTTTTCAAACTCTCAAACTTTCAAATTCTCAAACTTTTTCTCCATCCTTAACTCGTTTACGTTGCAAACGACAAAAAAATCCCCACCGCAAGGGGAATGACTAGGTTGTCGTCGAAAGGCCTGGGAAGGGCCTCCGCGATGGTCCCGATAAGGGAAGCGCCCGTGAGGATAACCCACCCGTATCCAAACAGCTCCGGCCAGAGGCCCGCCGACACCAGGTAGGAAAGAAGGCTGGCCGCGAAGCAGGCTGCGCTCCCCTCCAGGGTTTTCTTCCCGATCCTGGTCCTCCCGAAAGCTTTTCCCACCAGAAGACCGGCCCGGTCCCCGAATATGAGGGGGATCAGTGCCGCCAGGGCCAGCGTACGGGGGAAAAACAGGAACACGAGGAAAACACCCCCGAAAAACGCCGGCGCGCCGGTGGGGGAACTCTCCTCATTGGGACGCATGAAAGGTCCGATGAAAATTCGTATCCACTTGTTGACGCGGGGCATCACCAGCCTCACCCCTTCCATGACGAGAACCCCGGCCAGGACAACCCCGAGCACGATTTTGTTAAGAGGCTCCGGGAGAAAATACCCGGCCCCTCCGAGAGTAAGCCCTCCCAGAATATGGATCAGGGTGCGCGGGATCTCCGATCGGATATCAGCGAGAGGCATGCGAAGGGGAAAGTTGTTTTTCGTAAATCCGGTAAGTTTTATAGTGGTTGGCGGAAAAGACCTTGGTAGCGGCGTCGTGAATGGGCTTGTTATCCTCCAGAATCCATGAGAATTCGCCATAACGGTAGCCCAGATCAATGCCGCCCTGCCACGTCATGGCGAAGAGAGGGGTTTCAATACCCCGTTTACGGTACTTCTCGCGGACACCGAGGGTGAGGCATCGTCCGCTGCGGATCCCTTTTGAGGCACGGTGGGCTTTCACGGCACCCCAAGGCGTCAGCCGCCCATTGAGGATCTTCAGGACGTGGTTAAAATCGGGGAGCCCCATGGCGAAACCGACGGGCTCATCGTCCACGAAAGCGAGGTTCACGATCTCGGGAGCCACAAGGGGTTTGAGCTTACCCGCCATGAAGTCGATCTCCTCGGGCGTCATGGGCACGAACCCCCAGTTCTTCTCCCAGGCCTCGTTGTAAATCGTCCGAACCGCCGCCAGGTCCTCGTCAAAACGCTTCATGTCCAGGTGACGCACGGTCAGACCCTTCTCCTTCTTCATGACCTTCCCCACGATCTTCTCGAGCCGGGAAGGGATCCTTTTCCCCACGTGGTACCAGTAGGCATAAAGGTCTTTTGCCTTGCGGTAGCCGCTTTCCTCAATAAGGTCCATGTAATAGGGAGGGTTGTAGGTCATCATGACAAAGGGGGCCGACAGGAAGTTCTGGACAAGGAGTCCGCACTCCTCGTTGGTGCTGGGGTTGACCGGTCCCCGGATGCTGTCCATTCCCCGATCCGCTGTCCACCGTTCGGCCGCGGACAGGAGAGCCCCTGCCGTTTCCTCGTCATCCCGGCACTCGAAGAACCCGAAGAATCCGGCCCGGTCCCCGTGAAACTCGTTGTGCCTGTGGTTGACAATGGCCGCGATCCGTCCTGTGGGCTTTCCGTCCCGGAGAGCCAGAAAGAGCCCCCTCTCGGCATGCCGGTAGAAAGGATGCTTCAGGGAAAGGAGGGACCGGACATCTCTCTTTAAGGGCGGCACCCAGTAGGGATCTCCCCTGTAGATCTCCCAGGGGAGGTCAACGAACTGCCGGAACTCTTTGCCCGATTGGGCGGGAACGATTTCCAAACTCATGGGATCGAGTCCAAGGTCCAATGTCCAGGGTCCAGAAACACAGGAATTGCCGTTGGACGTTGGGTGTTAGTCGTTGGACCAGTTCATTTTATCAGCCCCACGGCCCTTCCCACCTTCACAAATGCGGTCAGGACCCGGTCCAGCTGCTCATCCGTATGAGTAGCCATGTAGCTTGTGCGAATCAGGGATCTGCCGGGCGGGGTGGCTGGGCTGACGACTGGGTTGGCGAAAACTCCCTCATCCTGGAGCATGAGGGCCACCCGGAACGCCAGCATGTCCTCCCCCACCACGATGGGGATGACGGGTGAAGCCGCCTCCCCGGTATCGAAACCGTAGGATCGGAACCCTTCCAGCATCTTCCTCGTGTTGGACCACAGCTGCTCCCGCCGTTCCGGCTCCTGGTCGATGATATCAAGGGCAGCGCTGACAGCGGCGACGAGCCCCGGTGCAAGGCTGGCCGAGAAGATCAGGGACCGGCTGAGGTGCTTCAGATACTTGATGATGTCTGCATCCGCGGCCACGAACCCCCCGATGGTCGCCAGGGACTTGCTGTAAGTACCCATGATGACATCCACCTCGTCCTCGAGGCCGAAGTGCTCAGCGGTTCCCCTCCCCGTCGGACCCATAACACCCACGCCGTGGGCGTCGTCGACCATGAGCCCGAACTCGTGCTTTTCCCTGAGAGCAACGATCCGGTCAAGGTGGGCGATATCCCCTTCCATGGAGAACACACCGTCCACGACCAGGAGCTTGTTATGCCCGGCCTCGTGCTCCAGGACCCGCTCGAGGTCCTCCATGTCGTTGTGCTTGTACTTTTTAACTTCCCCATAGCTCAGCCTCAGACCATCCACGATGGAGGCGTGATTCTGGCGGTCGCTAATGGCCACATCCCCCCGGCACACCAGTGAGGAAAGGACGCCCAGGTTGGTCTGGTAACCCGTGGCAAACACCAGGGCGCCTTCCTTTCGGAAAAAGGTCGCCAGCTTTTCCTCCAGCTCGACGTGGATGTCCAGAGTTCCGTTAAGGAAGCGGGAACCAGCACACCCGGTTCCGTATTTTTTAATGGCCTCGATGGCCGCTTCCTTGACCTTCGGGTGGGAAGTCAGCCCCAGGTAGTTGTTGGAACCGCACATCACCACCTCTTTGCCTCCCATGGTGACGACGGGATCCTGTTGGGATTCGATCATTCGAAAGAATGGGTAGATTCCCGCTGCCTGGACCTTATCCGGATCCGTATAATTGTGACACTTCTCGAAGATACCCACTCTAAATTCCTCCTGGCCGAAAGATTAAAGCCAACCCTGTTTCCTATACCATCGGACCGTCCGGTCGAAACCCTGCACGATGTGGATGTCCGCGGTAAACCCGAGTTCTTTCTCCGATTTCCCCGTATCACAAACCCAGCCTGAGGCGGTCAGTTCTTTCACCTTGCTCCGGTTGAACAAGGGCATGCGCCCCGAAAGGACCCCCCAGATTTCTGAAACCGACGCAGAGGCTTCGATCAGAGCCCGGGGAATCTTCAAGCCCCGCACCTTTCGCCCCAGGGCGTCCCCGAACAACTGAGGCAGGCCTGCCGCGCTGACGGCTTCCGGGTGGGCCAGGAAATAGGCTTCCCCGATGCGCCCGGCGGTTCCGGCAGCAATCACCCCCCTCGCAAGGTCCTCAACATGGATCAGGCTGAGCCGGGCCGAGGGGTTGAAGATGGGCACGATTCCCCTGGCCGCAAGCCGAAACAGGGGATAGACCTCCCGGTCCCTCGGACCGTAAACGGCCGACGGCCTGACAACCACAAGGGGCAGATCCTCCATCGTTCCCAGCCGCTTTTCACCTTCCAGTTTGCTCCTTCCATAGTCGGTAACCGGTTCGGCTGTCCGCTCCTCCACTATGGCCTCGTCCGTCCTGCCCGGGCCCAAGGCTGCCAGGCTGGACATGAACAGAAACAGGCCGGGAGGGGATGCCGCTTCCAGGGCCGCCCGGGCCACATTCTGGCTGCCTTCAGAGTTGACCGAGAAATATTCACCCCGGCTCCGGGCGGCCGTGACCCCGGCAAGGTGGAACACGGCATCCACGCCGGACGCCCCATCCCTGAGGACCTCCCGCGAACCCAGGTCCCCTTCAAGGAGGATAACGGGTTTTCCCTGCAGCCACCTGAGCCTTGTCCGGTCACGAACAAGACACCGCACCTCGCACCCGCCGTCCAGGAGGAGGTCCACCAGATGGCTTCCGACAAACCCTGTTCCTCCGGTGACGAAGCAGGAGCGTATCTCCCGGGAAGGCATAGGAAAAATTTATCACATGGGTAGAGGAGGGGTCAATGAAACGAGTTCAGAGTTCAGAGTTCAGAGTTCAGACGAAAAACCCTCGAGAAACCTTTTTCATTTAAGCTGTTGGGCCAAAAAGGGTGTGATCACTCACTTTAAACTCTGAACTCTGACTTCTGAACTTCCCTAATGGGCCTCGGCCCAATTAGGTCCCCATCCCACGTCCACCACCAGGGGGACGTCCATGTCCATGGCCCCCTCCATGACCCCCCGAACGAAGTCTGCGGTTGTTTCAGCCTCCCCCTCGGGCACTTCGAAGACAAGCTCATCGTGGACGGACAGGAGCATGCGCGCCCCCTTTGAATGTACGGGAAGACCCTGATGGATAGAGACCATGGCAGCCTTGATGAGGTCCGCAGCAGTACCCTGGATAGGGGTATTGACCGCCATCCGTTCCCCGTACTGCCTCGTGTTCGGGTTGGAGGAGGTGAGTTCGGGAAGGTACCTCCTCCTCTTGAGCATGGTCTGCACGTACCCCTTCTCCCTTGCCAGGGCCAGGGTATCCTCGGTGAACTGCCTGACGCCGGAATAGACGTCGAAATACCCCTGAATGATCCTGGCCGCTTCACCGGCGGGAATGGAAAGCTCCCTGGAAAGGCCGAAAGCGCTCATCCCGTATATGATCCCGAAGTTGATCACCTTGGCCCTTCGACGAAGTTCCGGATCCACCTGGTCCCCACCGGCCCCGAGGACCTCCCGGGCCGTCCATGCGTGGATGTCTTCCCCCTGCTGGAACGCTTCCACCAGCCTCCGGTCCCCGGAGAGGTGGGCCAGGATCCTGAGTTCGACCTGGGAATAGTCGGCCGAAAGGAGAACCGTTTCCGAAGGAGCGATAAAAGCCTCCCGGATGCGCCGGCCGCTCCCGGTCCGCACGGGTATGTTCTGCATGTTCGGATCGGAGGAAGACAGCCTGCCCGTGGAGGTGCCCGCCTGATGGAAAGATGTGTGAACCCGGCCAGTAAAGGGGTTTACCAGGGCTGGAAGAGCATCGAGATAGGTGGATTTGAGCTTCGAAAGGGAACGATATTCCCGGACCATCGCCGGAAGGTGGTGTTTCCGGGAAAGCTCCAGGAGGACGTCGTCATCCGTGGAATAGCCCGTCTTCGTCTTCTTGACCGGGGGGAGGCCCAACTCTTCGAAGAGCACTTGTCCCAACTGTTTCGGTGAACTGATGTTGAAGGGCCGCCCCGCAATCTCGTGGATCCGGCCCTCCAGATCTTTGAGTTCCCCCGCCATCTGGGCCGAGATCCCCGAAAGCATGTCCGTGTCCAGAAGAACCCCCGTCATCTCCATATCGCAAAGGACCGTCACCAGGGGCATCTCCACATCCCGGAAAAGACCGGACAACCCCACACGCTCCAGGTCCCCCTCCAGGACCCGGGCCGCACGGAAGGTCACATCCGCGTCCTCACAGGAATAGGTGGAGGCCTCATCCACCCGAACCTGGTCGAAGGTGAGCTGTTCCCGCCCCCTCTTCGTCAGATCCTTGTAAGTGATCATCGTGTGGCCGAACAGTTCTGAAGAGATCTCCTCGAGGCTGTGGCTTCGCCGGGAAGGGTTAACGAGCCACGAGGCGACCATGGTGTCGAAGGTAACCCCCTCGATCTTCCAGCCGGCTCGGATGAGCACCGCGAGGTCGAACTTGATGTTCTGCCCGATCTTGTCAATGTCCGGATCCGAGAGGATGGGAAACAGGGCTTCCCGGACCTGGTCGGTCCCCAGCTGGGCAGGGGCCCCCAGGTAGGCGTGGGATAGGGGCACGTAGGCTGCCTGTCCCTCCCCCCATGAAAAGGAGATCCCCACCAGGGACGCCCTCATGGGATCGAGAGAATCGGTCTCCACATCGAGGGCAAAACGCCCGGATCCCCGGAGGTTACGGGAAAGGTCCTCCAAATCATCAGCGGTGAGGACAGTTCGATAGCCCTCCCGGGGAAGAGCTTCCCGAGGCGCCAGTTCGCCCAGAAGCCGTGTGAATTCCAGCTCCTCGAAAACCTTCCGAAGGGCATCGGGGTCCGGATCCCTCAAGAGAAGATCCTCCAGGGAACAGGGAACATCCAGATCATCACGCAGGGTTACCAGGGATAGGGAGAGGCGGATCTTGTCGGCCTCATCCGGAAGCCTTTCCGCCAGTTTTCCGCCCACCTCACGGCCGCCCTCGATGAGCCCTTCCAGGTTTCCAAACTGTGCGATAAGCTTGCCAGCCGTTTTGGGGCCCACACCTGTAAGACCGGGGACGTTATCGGAAGAATCCCCGATAAGGGCCAGGACATCCGGCACGCGGTCGGGATCCACGCCGAACCGTTCCCGGACCTGAGGTTCCCCGATCCAACGGTCCTTCATGGTATCCAGCATGACCACCCGGGTGGAAACCAGCTGCATCAGGTCCTTGTCGGAGGAAATGATGATGACCCGGTCCACCTTCCCGGAGTACTTTCTTACGAGGGTGGCGATGATATCATCCGCTTCCACCCCGCCCATCCTGAGCACCGGCATCCGGAAGGCCTCGACTACTTTGTCCACCAGGGGGAGCTGGACCGCAAGGTCCTCTGGCATGGGGGGACGGTTGGCCTTGTACTGTGGATACGCCTCGTGCCGGAAAGTGGGACCGGGGGCGTCCATCACCATGGCAACGTGGGTCGGAGAGTGCTCCCGGAGTACCTTCAGGAGCATGTTGGAAAACCCGAAAACTGCGTTGGTCGGAAAGCCGTCCCGGGTGGCAAGTCCGCGGATGGCATGGTAAGCCCGATAGATGTAGGAGCTGCCGTC
>CBFDCL010000100.1:0-7278 GCA_965603295.1 uncultured bacterium
TTCAAACATTCAAACTCTCAAACTTTCAAACCGTCTTTGCCCTTCCCTGTTTACCACTAATCCCAACAATTTCAAGGGGGGGTTAGCATTACCGGGTCCCTGGGGAGCTTTTTTCGGAAAAAACACCGGGAAAAGGAAAAAATCACGATTTTCTCCCGGCGATAGAACAATCAAAGACCTTAATTGTGCCATACTTGGCTCAATGTATGGGAATTTTGGTAAAATTCGGGAACAACTCCGTATTTTTTCGTGCCAAATATGGCACGAACAGGCCAGGAAGCTTCTTTCCGATTTGAGAGTTGGGAAAAACTGTTGGAAGTTTGAGGTTTGAAGTTTGAGGTTTGAGGTTTGAAGTTGCGGGTTACACCTTGGATTTTGGACCTTCTTTTTCTTGGGCCTTTGGGCTTTGCCCTTCGACTTCGCTCAGGATTCTGAGCCCGTCGAGGGAGACTTTGGGCTGTTCTTCCAATCACCAATCACGAGTCACCAGTCACCAGTCACTAATCCCTGGTTTTCCACGTTGGACATTGGACGTTGGACATTGGACTTCGCTTTTTCAATCTTCCATATGCCACGTCCCTGAGACCGATTCGAAGTACTGGCGCCACTGATCCCAGAGCTTGTTTAGATCGTTGCTCATGATGAAGACATCGTGCTTGTTTCCCCTGGGATCGAGGTGGTAGTCCTTCAGGGCCGTGTCCATGTCGAACCCGAGGCGGGTCAGAGAGATGCGGGCGTCCTCCTGTCCGGCCACGACCTCCGCGATCACCTTTTCGATCCCGGTGGGAAGAGTCCTGGAGAACACTTCTCCCAGGAGGATCCTTGCAAGGCCGTTACCCCGGTAGCCGGGAGAAACCGTGACCCGGATATTCCCCATGTGCCGGTTCCACGGATACGGGTATCGCTGGAGCCTGGCGGTCCCCGCGATAACCCCGCCATCGGTGGCCACGATGCTGATGGTGTCGCCGGAAGACGGGTCCCAGTCCTCGGAGTGGATCACTTCAGGGTTAACGAAGTCGTCCCGCAGGTAAATCCTCTCTTCCTCCGGAAGGCTGGCAGAGAACTGCAGGAGAAGCTCCCTGTCCTCCCTGACCAGGGGACGCACCGTCAGCTTTCCGCCGTCCTTGAGGGTCACTTCCCTGGGGTACTCACTGGAGTCGAAGGGGGCCTCTCCCCCCCGGTCGATATGAGAATCCATGCGCACCTCCTGTTCGCCCGGGTTCGAGGAACAGTTTAGCATAGAAGCTGAGTTTGAGAGTTTGAAAGTTTGAGAGTTTGGGGTTATCCACAAGTCCAACGGCCAACGTCAAATGCTTGCCACGCCATAGCTTTACCGAAGGCGGGTCCAACGTGTTTTCCTTTGGGCCTTGGGCCTTGGACTTCGGGCGGCCCTTCCCAGTTACCAATCACGAATTACATTAAGTTTCTTCTGGCTCCTGGCCCCTGAATTCCGAACTCTCAAACTTTCAAACTTTCAAACTCTCAAACCGTTCTTAACTCTTATTAACCACTTCCTTCGCCCGGATGTTCTGCCGCGCCATCATCCGGTAGAACGTCCTGCGGGGGATCCCGGCCAGGGTGCTGGCCCTGCTGACGTTGCCTCCCGCCTCGCTTAAGTAGTGGACCAGGAGCTTTTTCTCCACCTCGCCCATCGAACGCTCGCGAAGAGACCGGTAGTCGATCTCATCATTGATGGCGAGGAGTTCCCCTGCCCCCGGGGATGTCCACAGTTCCTTGGGGAGATGTTCCGGTTCGATGAGGATCCGGATGCCCATCGGGGGGACCAGGACCACGGCCCGCTCGATGACGTTCTCTAGTTCCCTCACGTTCCCCGGCCAGTGGTAGTTCCGAAGGATCCCCATGGCACGGTTGGATATGCCGTGGACCTGCTTGTTGACCCGGGCCCTGGCTTTTCCCAGGAGGTGCTCGGCGAGAAGGGGAATGTCCTCCTTGCGGTCCCTTAACGGCGGGGTACTGATGGTGAACGTGCTGAGCCGGTAAAAGAGGTCCTCGCGGAAATGCTTTTCTTCGATGGCCTTCTCAAGGTCCCTGTTGGTCGCCGCGATGAGGCGCACGTCTACCTTTCGGGAAAAGCTCTCACCCACCCGCCTGATCTCTCCCGAATCGAGGGCCCGGAGAAGTTTGGCCTGAAGCTCCATGGAAACATCCCCGATCTCGTCGAGGAACAAGGTGCCCCCGTCGGCCTCCTCGAAAAGCCCCTTCTTGTCAGCGGTGGCGTTGGTGAAGGAACCCTTGACGTGCCCGAAGAGCTCGCTATCGAGAAGGCCCGTGGCGATGGCGGTGCAGTTGATGGGAACGAAGGGGCTCTGGGCACGGTCGCTTGTTTTGTGAACAGCCCTTGCCACGAGCTCCTTTCCCGTCCCGCTCTCGCCCCGGATCAGGACCGTCGTGGGGGTGGGAGCTACCCGGGCGATGACGTGGAGGACAAGCTGAATCTCGGGGGAGGTGCCGATGATCTTCGAGGAGGTGGTGGCCTCGTCGAGCTGGCTCAGGATCATCTGGTACTTCCGGGTCAGTTCCTCGTTGCTGGTGGAAAGCTGCCGAATGAGGTAGGGGAAGCACATCTCCAGTTTTGCCAGCCCCTGTTTAACGGCCCTGGCCTTTTCCCGGCAGGTGGAAAAACCGCAGGCACCGCAGTCAAGCTCGTCGGCCTGCGTGTGCATTCCCAGATCATCGAGAACCTTTTGTATGGCGGCCGGGCCTGGTTCGGCGGACTCCGTGGACCGATCCCGGAACTCCCGGGAGAGATCCAGTTCCGGCCCCTTTCCCGGCTTCGGAACGAAAATCCCGGACGACTCTTCCACCACCCTGGCCATGAGATCCTCCCTCTGAAAAAGGGTGAGGGGGGAATCCACGGCGTGGGAATCTGCATCGATGCTGCAGTATTTCACCACGGCGAGACCCGGCGAAAATTCACCGTCGCGGACCTCCTCCAGGAACTCCAGCGTCCTTTCTGCCCCCGAGACAGCGAGGATCCGGGACCGGGGAGATTCCCCCCCTGGAACGATCCTCGCGAGGAAATCCTGGACCATCCGATACTGGGCCCCGGCAAGGAGGGGGGACCGGTAATCGAAGGAACCTATGGTGTCATGGAGGCCCGATTTCCCCTTGAGCCACTCCTTGAGTTCCCGAAGGGTGATAACGACGTCGAACTCTCCTCCGGAACCGGGCTTTCCCGCCAGCGATTTTGCGGCCAGGCACGAAGTGGCAAGGACGATCTTCACGGGGGCCGTTGCGGTGTTCCTGATGTACCTTGCCGTGGCCACGGCCGGCGTAACCAGCGGAGCCATTGAGGGGATGAGCCCGGGGGCGTGCTTCTCCACCCAGGTCGATACGATCTGGCACAGGGATCCGATGAGGAGGCCTTTCCTCCCTTTCATTATCTCCTCGTAGGCCGAAAACAGGTACTCGATGGCAAGAAAGGAAGAGGTGACTTCGGTGAACCCCGCTGCCTTGAGCATGCCCTCGAAATCCCGGGGGGAAAGATCAGGAAAGGTGATGGGCCAGTCGGGGTCCAAAAGGAGGGTGACCGGGCCGGGTGACAGGAGGTGCTCCTCCATCGCCCGGAGGGTATCGGCGATGCGGATGGCTCCTCCGCTGCAGGCGTCTACACAGTTCCCGCACAGGATGCAGCGCTCCCGGGAAATGGCCGTGCCGTCCTCCTGGAACTCGATGGCGTTAACCGGGCAAACCCGGACGCAGGCGTACGATTTCCGGCACTTGGATTTCTCGGTGAAGATGACCTGCAAAACCGCCTACCCTTCCGGGCTGGTTTCGGGCACTCCCGGCCTCTTGGCGGTTTCCGGAACACCCGTGTCAAGCGGTGGCACTGGCCTTCTTTTCGGGGACGCGTAGCGCACCAGCCACTGAAACAGCCGCACCATCCTGCTCCCCTGGTATTTCTGGTCCAGCCAGTGCCCGGTAAAACCGACGGTCCTGGCCAGCACGAAGAACCCGTTTAAAGCCTCGGAGGGGAAACCCATGTCGGTGAGGATGGCCCCGATAGCCCCGTCCACGTTGAGGATGAGGTTGTCCTTTTTGAGGGTCGTCTTTTTCTCCACGGCCAGTGCAAAATCCAGGTGGAGGGTGGGGAACCCCTGTTCACGAACGCAGGAGATAAGGCTCTGGACCCTCTTGTCCGGGTTCCGAAGGCTCTTGACCCTGTGGCCGATCCCGGGAACCGGTCCAACCTCTTTTTTCATGTAGGCCAGGTAAGCATCCACGCTCATGCCCTGGTCGACGCCGTACTTGAAATAGTGAGCCGCGTCGGTCACGGCCCCGCCAAAGCGGGGGCCGATCATCAGCAGGCCCGCCGCCACGGATTGGGCGAGGGGAATGCCCGCGCACGCGGCCAGGATGGTCGCAAAAGCGCCGCTCACACAGGGACCGTGATCCGCCGTAAGGATCAGGATCCTCCTGACCACCGCCACTTCCTGAGGGGTGAGCAAACGGCCGAGCCACAGGAGGCCGACTACGTGTTCGACCTGGTACCCCTGTTCGGCCAGCTCCGAGGCAGGGTAGCCGGCATAGAGCGGCTCGTCCCCCCGGTCGTCACAGATGGTGGAGCTGATCATGGGCTCAAGGAGAACGTCGTGGTCCGATATGGCCTTTTCCACCGTTTTCGGGAGGTCGGGGACCTTCTCCCTTCCCCGCCCTTTCCTCGGCTTGACCTTCCCCTCCAAGGTCAGGTCCTGGTGGATTTCGCCGATCATCCGGCCCAGGGCTTTGAAAGAACCCGGAACCAGGATGCCCGCTTTTTCAAAAGCCTCCCTTTTCGCGTTAGCCGTTCCCTGCCCCATGGGGCCCTCTTTGGCACCCGCATGGCCGAACTTCATCCCCTTGGGAAGAACCTCCTGGCAGAATCCGGAAACCATCCCGATCACTTTAAGGCGCCTTGCACCGGAGGAGAACCACTTGGCCGCGTCCTCCTCGAGGGATCCTCCTGTTTCTCCCACAAGGATGACGGCGTGGGTCTGCGGATCCTGTTCGAACATCTCGAGACAGTCGACGAAAGTGGTACCCGGGAAGGTGTCCCCGCCCAGGCCGACGGCCGTGCTCACCCCATCCCCGTGCATGCTCACCATCCACATGATCTCGTTGAGCATCCCTCCGGACTTCGTGATGATCCCGAACGATCCGGGTTTGTAGAGCTTTCCCATCACCAGGTTGTCGTAAGTCCCTCCCACGACCCCCAGCCTGTTTTCACCGGCCGAAAAGATGCCGATGGAGGAAGGACCGTTAAAGATCTTCCCCAACTCTCCGGCCTTCTTGATCAGGATCTTGGCGTCCTTTTCAGGGAGGCCCTCGGTGATCATGCTCACCAGCCTGATGTTGGGAGCTTTGAGGGCTTCCATTGCTGCCGCCAGGGCCCGGTCGGCACCGACGTAGACGAGGCTTATTTCGATCTCGGGGTGTTTTTTTACCGCCTCTTCCACCGAACCGTACACCGGGATGGAGACAAACTCCGAACCGTAGGGGATCTCCACTATCTCACCCGCATCGGGAGGAAACACGAAAGCGGGTACGTTGTGGGGCTGCCCGATGAGGAAGCGGAATTCGGCCATGCGCTTGGCGGCGTTGACCCCGGCAGGCCCTCCCTGGATCAGGACCTGATCACTTTTTTTCGCCAGGATGCTCATTTTCCCTCCCCCGAGAAAGCCATGTCCACGATGTCCGTTAAAGCCGTTTTCCTGTCGAACACGCGGATTTTGAACCCCTCGTCAACAATCTTCCTGATCTCGTTTAACGCTTCTTCCTCATTGGGGCCGCCGCGGCGGACCCATATCTCCACATTCTCGGGCATCGTCCCCGTTTTTTTCACGTTCCTGAGCCCCTGGATGATCCCGGTGAAGGTCTTCTTGACATCGGTGAAGTTGGCGATGGCACCGCCGATGATGAGCCTCTTGATCCCCTTGAGGGAACAGACGCGCTCGGTCAGAGCCTCCACCGCCCAGTCCGGGGGATCCCCCGAATACTCCGCGTAGTTGGCAAGGGTCCCCCCTGCCCGGACGACAGCATCCGCCAGAAAGACGCTCGCGCCCCCTCCGGCGGGAAGGAGGGCCGTGTCGCCGTCGAGCTCCACGAACTTGACGGATCCCTTCACCTGCTCGTCGATCTCCTGGATTTTCTTCTCGGCGTGGCTCATGGGCCGGCCCAGGTCGGAAACGAACTGGAATTCCCAGTCCGGATGCCGGAAGCGGGCCCATTCGTCTAACTCCAGGACTGCGTCGAGGGCCACGGCATCCCCCCACCCTTTCGTCACGGTGAACGGGTTAATCTCAAGGAAGGTGGCGTCCTCCTTGTCGAACATGGTGAGGAGCTTGGCGAGGAACTCGGCCACGGGACTCAGGAGATCGAGGTCGAAACCGGCGCTGACGGCGAACCCCTCAAGGATCTCCTTGTTCGGAGCGCTGTCGATGGGGATAAAGAGCTTCTGGACGCTGTCCCACCTGGATTCGATATTTACGCCTCCCCAGCGGCTCAGCATGATGTCCACTCCGTCCCTGCGGGTGCTGATAGAGGCGTAAAACTCCTTCTTGTTGCTGTGAAGGACGTTCTCCTGGACAATGACCTGATTGATAACGATGCCGTCCTCCTGGAAGGAAAGGATCTCCTCGACGGCTTTTCGGGACCGGGTCAGATCGGTGCCCATCTTCACGAGCCCGAGCAGGCCGCGGCCTCCGATGGCCTCATGGGCTTTGACCACCAACCGCGTGCTCTCAAGCCAGGAGTTGTCTTTAACCAGGGAGTCAAACTCCTCCATGGTATCGGCGATGACGAACCGGGGAGTGCTGATACCCCATTTCTCCATAAGCTGCATGGTGTGCCCTTCAAGCACCTTACCCATGTTAAACCTCCTTGCCGGGTAAAATGATTTCACATTTGCGTGCCAGAAATGGCACGCAAATACTGGAAACTCGCCCAACCGATAACATAAAACACCGTTTTATGTCAAGAGTGGCACAGAAAGGCAGAGCTTGGAAATTTGAAAGTTTGAAAGTTTGAAAGTTTGAGAGTTTAAAAAAAAGGGTTTGAAGTTTGAGGTTGCCCCCCTGTTTAACGTTTAACGTTTAATGTTTAACGTATAACGTTTAACGTGGAAAACGGTGATTGGTGAATAATCTCAGATCTCAGAATTGGAAAAGTGCACATGTGCACTGATGAAAAAACCGCAACTTCAAACAAAAAAGAATAGTCCAACGTGAATTAGCTCCGATCTGATCGGACATTTGACTATGTAAAAGGGACAGTCACGGC
>CBFDCL010000101.1:0-6885 GCA_965603295.1 uncultured bacterium
ATACTCAGGGGAACAACTGTCCCTTCCCTTGACAGGGAGACACCCTGGGAGTTCGAACCTTCCGTAAAGTCCGGGGAAAGGGTGAACGGTGGTGATATTTTAGGCACAGTTCAGGAGGGTGGCAAAATCGTTCACAGGATCATGGTGCCTCCAGACATCGCGGGGGTCGTTGAGGGGATCGGGCCAGGAATCTACCGGTGCGAGGATACGGTTGCGCATATCGAAAACGGCCACGGGGAGGATACCGTGCTGAGCCTCCTCCAAAGTTGGCCGGTCCGCATCCCGAGGCCTTTCTCCAAGAAGATCCCCCCTGACCTTCCCTTTCTCACGGGGCAGCGGATCCTGGATACCCTTTTCCCGGTCGCTCTCGGCGGCACGGCCATCGTTCCGGGAGGATTCGGAACGGGGAAAACAGTGGTTGAGCAGACCCTGGCCAGATACGCCCATGCGGATGTGATCATCTATGTCGGGTGCGGGGAGCGGGGAAACGAGATGACGGAAGTGCTCCAGGAGTTTCCTCAACTGGAAGACCCGCAGACGGGACGTTCCCTGATGGAGAGAACCGTCCTTGTGATCAACACATCCAATATGCCGGTGGCCGCTCGGGAAGCTTCCATCTACACCGGGATCACCATCGCCGAGTATTTCAGGGATATGGGTTACCACGTCGCTCTCATGGCCGACTCCACGTCACGATGGGCCGAAGCCTTAAGGGAAATATCCAGCCGCCTCGAGGAAATGCCGGGGGAGGAAGGGTACCCGACGTACCTGGGGACAAGGCTGGCCGGCTTTTTCGAGAGGGCGGGGCGCGTTCAGACTCTCGGAAAGGGGGAGCGGACAGGGTCCGTCACCGTTGTGGGAGCCATATCACCGCCTGGGGGAGATTTTTCCGAGCCGGTGACTCAAGGAGCCATGCGCATCTCCGGGGCGCTTTGGGCCCTCGACACATCCCTGGCCCATCGACGCCACTTCCCCGCAATAAGCTGGACGCACAGTTACAGCCTTTATGGAGAGATGCTCACTCCCTGGTTCACCAGGGAGGTGGCCGAGGACTGGTCCCGACAGAGAAAAAACCTGAACCGGATCCTCGAGCGCGAAAAAGAGATCCTGGAAATGGTTCAACTGGTGGGTGAGGATGCTATCCCGGACAACGAGAGGGCCCTCCTTCTCAGTGCGCGTTTTATCCGGGAGAACTTCCTGAGACAGAACGCCTATCATCCTGTGGACGCCACCTGTACTCTGGAAAAACAGTACTGGATGTTAAAGGCCTTCCTCGAGATCCACACGATCCTCCTCTCGGCCCTTGAGGAAGAGATACCCCTTGAAAAACTCCTGACGCTTTCTTCACTGGGTGATCTTGCCCGTCTCAGCGAGCTCCCGGATGAATCTTTCCCGGGTTCCTCACAGGATGTTCTCCGGAGGGTGCGCGGGGAGATCGAGGAGATCGCCGCCCAGGCCGATCGTCAAAGGGAGGAACTGGAAAGGGAGGAAAACAGTGGACCCTCTTCTGAATAGGTTGGGCCGGGGTCTTATTGGAATATCCGGACCCCTTGTAAGGGTGCCGATGTTCCCCGGGACCTTCCTCGGGCAAATGCTCGAATTGACAGCAGACGATGGTCGCAGCCGCAGCGGACAGGTCCTCGAGGTCTCCCGGAACACAACCACCGCACAGCTGTTCGAAACAACGCAGGGTATCGATACAAAATCCACGTGGGTGAGATATCTTCCCCGGACAGCCACAATCCGTCTGGCCAGGGAGATGCTGGGCCGGGCATTTTCCGGTTCCGGTATTCCCATCGACGGAATCCCCCCTCCCCTTCCTGAAATCGAAACAGATATTGTGGGTGCCCCCATAAATCCGTTGGCCCGGGACAAGCCGTCGGATTTCATTCAGACCGGCATTTCCGCCATCGACCTGCTCAACACCCTGGTGCGGGGACAGAAGCTGCCCATCTTCTCGGGATCGGGCCTGCCGTCCAACGAACTCGCGGTCCAGATTGTCCGACAGGCTTCGGTCGTGGGAGAGGAAGAAGGTTTCGCCATCGTTTTCGCGGCCATGGGAATTTCCCACAGGGACGCTTCCTTTTTCATTGATGAATTTGAATCCTCGGATGCCCTTTCCCGCACCGTTGTATTTCTGAACCTGGCTTCGGACCCAACGATCGAAAGGCTCCTCACACCCAGGGTTGCTCTCTCCGCAGCCGAGTTTCTTGCTTTTCACCATGGGATGCATGTCCTGGTGGTCCTGACGGACATGTCGAACTACTGCGAGGCGCTCCGGGAGATCGGCAATGCGAGAGAGGAGATCCCGGGCAGGAGGGGATACCCGGGCTACATGTACACGGACCTGGCCGGAATATACGAGCGCGCCGGGCGCATTGCTGGCCGGCCCGGATCTGTCACCCAGATTCCCATTCTTTCAATGCCTGACGACGACATCACCCACCCCATCGCCGACCTCACCGGTTATATCACTGAGGGACAGATCGTTCTCTCCAGGGAACTGTATCGGAAAGGGATCTTTCCTCCGATAGACGTGCTTCCAAGCCTTTCCCGCCTGATGAACCTGGGTATTGGAGAAGGGAAAACCCGGGCGGACCACCGGAACCTGGCCGATCAGATCTACGCCTTTTACGCCAAAGGGAGGGACCTGCGAAGGATGGAAGCGGTTGTGGGTGAGGACGCCATGACCACCGAGGATAAACGGTTCCTCGGCTTCGCCAAAGGTTTCGAGGAAACCTACCTGAACCAGGGGAACCGGGGACGCACCATCCTCCAATCCATGGAGCTCGCATGGGATCTGTTTAAGGACTTTCCTCCATCGGAGTTAACACGAATTGACCGGAACTGGATCCAGGCCTTTTTTCCGGAAACCGATGAGGAACAGGAAAAAGGGAGTGATTCCCCGTGAGCACGCCGGCCACCAGGATGACACTCCTGTCTTCCCGCGACAGTCTGGAGTTAGCCACCACGGGTGTTGAACTGCTCCAAAGTAAAAGAGAGGCACTACTGGCGGATTTCTTCAAGATAGCCGACATAACGATGGACAGCAGGGAAGATATCGCGAAAGAGATTCAGAAGGCCATGGTTCAGGCAGGGTTGGCCAAATCATTCTCCGGGAGCCACCTGATAAGGGCAGCCGCCCTGTCCGCAGGGAGGGACATCCCCATCCAGATCCGCCACACCAACATCTGGGGCATCCGCATCCCGGAGATCGATTTTCTCTCCCTGCGAAGGACACCCGAAGCCAGAGGTCTTCTGCCCCTGGACACATCGCCCCATATCCTGGAAACCGCCGAATCCTATGAAAAGATCCTTGAAAAACTGCTCCGCACGGCCAATTTCGAGATCCGTTTAAAACGTCTCGGGGAGGAACTCCGGAAAGTGAGCCGGAGGATCAATGCCCTGGAGCAGACCATTATCCCCGCACTGGAAAGCCAGATCAGGGATATCATGGAAACCCTTCAGGAACGAGAGCGGGAGGACTTGTTCCGGCTCAAACACATCAAGAACCGAAAAAAACGGATGATCTGAAAGTTAAACCTGACAAGGTCCTGCACCGGGACGTCTTCAGCGTTTCCGGGGATGAGGGGGATCGGTACGAGCAGATTTTTCACGAAAAACTCTGGCAACAGCTCCGTTCCCCGGCTCAGACCCGGGAGTTCCCTGAAGCTGGCAGTTTCCATCGTTACCATGGAAACTGGCCGCTTTTTCCAAGATAGACAATTCTCCTCTCAGCGAGGGTCGGAACCGTCCGGAAAAATCATTTTTTGTCTTTCAGGGTCAGTTCGATATCACTTGATTTCCCCATAAAAACAAGGACATCGCTATCTTTAATTATGTAGTCAGGGGATGGGGCGGGGATAAATCGGTCTGCGATAACATCCCGAACGGCGATAATGGTGACCTGGTACTTTTTCCTGAGACTGAGTGTAACAAGGTTCTTTCCTATGAAAGAGGGCGGGGGGGCAGCCTCCGTGATGGAATAATCCTGGTCGAGAGGCAGAAAATCCAGGATATTTGAATAAATCAACCCTCTGGCTGTCTTTATAGCCATGTCCTTTTCAGGGTGAATAACCTCCGTGGCTCCGACCTTTTTCAGAATCCGCCCGTGGTCTTCGTTGAAGGATTTGACCAGAATGTGTTTCACCCCCAATTCTTTCAGGTAGAGTGTGATCAAGGTCGACAGATGGGACCTTTCTCCAGTTGAAACGACAACCGCATCCATTTCGGAGATACCCTGGGCCGCCAGGAACTCTTTGTTCGCCGCCTCACCCTGAATAGCGATCGTGCTGTGGTCTTTTATCCTTTGGACCTTCTCCCGATCCAGATCAATGGCCAAAACCTCGTGACCTTCCCGGTAGAGAAAAGAGGCAACGTGAAAACCGAATTTTCCCAGACCAATGACGCAAAACTTTTTCACCATGTTCCTCCCCAGATGGAAATTACCCGATCAAAATATTTTCCTCGGCGTATCTTGGAGCATCGGAAGATAACCGCCTAACAAAGGTGAATGCCGCCGTGAGAAGACCCACCCGTCCGATGAACATCAGCATGATGATTATTAATTTTCCGGGTAGAGTCAGTTTGGCGGTGGCTCCCATGGTCAATCCGACGGTGCCGAAAGCCGAAACGGTTTCAAATAGATACTGCAGAAACACTGCATCATGTTGCCTGGCCGATGCGCCGGGATGCTGCATGATGAGCAGTGCAAAAAGGGCCGATCCCACCAGGAGAATAGCCAGCATGACAAGAGCAAGAGCCTTGGTGACCACATCATCGGGGATGGTCCTTCTGAAAAAATTAGTGTGGGGGCTTCCTCTGAGCCGGCTGCGCATGATCGCAAGGAAAAGCGCGAGGCTTGTCGTTTTGATTCCCCCTCCCGCTGATCCCGGCGAAGCACCAACGAACATGAGAAAGATCATGAGAAGGAGAGTGGGGATCTGAAAGGAATTGATGTCCACTGTAAAAAAACCGGCAGTCCTTGCAGTCACCGACTGGAACATGGCGGTCATGACCTGGCCTCCGAAAGCCTTGTCGTGAAGACCTCCGGAACGCTCCATCACCAAAATAAGGAGTGCTCCTCCAAGGATGAGAATTGCCGAGGTCAAAAGGACGATCCGTGAGTGAAGCGATAACTTTGGCCGCCTGCCGGGATGTCGGCGCAGGACAATATCGTTGACCTCGCGAATGACGAGGAACCCGATCCCTCCGGTGATGATGAGCCACATGATCGTAAAGTTGAACACGGGGGATGAACCGTATCGGGTCAGGCTGTCGGGAAAAAGGGAGAACCCCGCGTTGCAGAAAGCCGAAACAGAATGGAAGATTGCGCTGAAAATCCCGGCTGGAACACCGAGATCCGGGACAAGAACGAACGACAGGAACACAGCTCCCAGGCCCTCGAGGATCAATGCGATACCAATGATTCCGACGATGAGTTCTCTCATCGAGCTCACAGGCGTGTGCAGGAGGGTTTCGTTGATTATCCAGCGTCCACGGGTTCCCACTCCCTGGTGAAGGAAGAAAAAGAGATACACGGAGAAAGTGGTGATTCCGAGCCCCCCCAACTGGATGAGAAGAAGTACCACGACCTGCCCGAAAAACGAGAGGGCACTCCCGGTGTCCACAACCGTCAGTCCTGTGACACATTGAGCCGAAGTCGCGGTGAACAGGGCATCGATTAACCGCAGGGGATTCCCTGTGGAGGCGGTGGAGAAACTCAAAAGAACCGTTCCAGCGAGGATAGCAACCGCGTAATATAAGATGAGAGCCTGGCTCGGAGCAAGCCGTCTCATTCGGCGTACTAAGGGGTTTTCCGGCACGTTCTTTTGGCCTTTCCTGAGAGACCCAGAAAGATTGCACAGGCTCGAAAATCAGCCAAACCGTTGACTTTGGGGAACAAAGATATCCTAATCCTTTCGGGAAATACAGTCCCCTTTGACCCGGAAAAGCCCCGGAAACAACCCGGGCCCGGGAGACTGAGAAGGCGTCCCCCCCCCCCAATTCCTGGTTTTATCTTAAGGCTTCATTAAGCACTTTTGGTAGTGTAGTGTATTGTTGCTCGATGAAAGGAGGGGTTTGATGGACCAGGTAACGATCCTTGCGAAAAATGAAACCGGAGACAAACCCTTTAACGTCACCTTCATTCACGATAACGGGAAGGTGAAGGTCACCTGTAACTGCCCCCAGGGGAGGAAAAACGAACCGTGCGAGCACAAGTTCCGCCTCGCATCCAACGATCTTCTGATGCTGGACAATCCGAGTCAGCGGGGCAGGCTCTTCGAAGCGCACGTCTGGGTTATCCAGTCGCGTGTGTCGGATTCTCTTCTGGAGCTCATGCAGATGTATGTGGAAGAGAAACCGGACATCGAAGCCATCAGGAAGCTTGAGGGAAAAGTGGCCCAAATGATGAAAGAGGGAAGCTAAAGGAGCTCTTGCGGGGAAACGGCGTGATGGGGGTCTATGAACGCGATTGGCACCTCGGGTTCATTGCGTTTCACCGGCCCTATGCTAAACTTGGGGTGAATGCGAATGTTTCGGTTCCATGGACGGATTTATTTCGCAAAAATGTACTTCGGCCGCTTTATTCTGCTATTATTTTTCTGATATACTGAACCGCGTTCGATAGGTGGAGATGGTGAAATTGCGGGGGATGGCGGAATTGCAGGGGATGGCGCAGCTATCGTAGGCTCTTTTCTGGCTGCATTGAGACGGCAATCCGGTCGAAAGGGGGTGATATGGGGGGCAGCGGCGGCGGAAACAACCTGATGAAGACAAGTATTTTAGATTGTTTTTTTGGGAACAGGTTGAACCTTGAAGGAGGGTAGAAACGTGAAAAAAACCGTTATGATCCTCATCGCAACTGTTATTTGTGTCACCATG
>CBFDCL010000102.1:0-6854 GCA_965603295.1 uncultured bacterium
GTGACTGGTGATTGGTGACTGGTGATTGGTGAAAACCGCATTCGCTTGACAAGGAGACGCGGCGACGCCGGGACACGGAGAAAGATTGTATTCTGAGAGTTGGGAGTTTGAAGTTTGAAGTTTATTAGCCTTAGTGCACCGGTGCACCAGTGCACTTGTGCACAAAAAATCTTTCCCTCTGGACTTTTCATTCCTGTTTGGAGTTTGAAGCTGGGTTCACGTTCAACGTTCAACCTTAAACTTTAAACGTATTCCTTCTTTGGACTTTGGACGTTGGACGTTGGACTTTTCCTATTCCCTCCCTTTCCCGATCAGGTACCCCATTTTCCTCGAGATCTCGCGGGCATGATCGACGACCATGGGAGTGATCTCATTCCGCATCCTCTTTTCGGAAAGCCTGTCGGAAGGTCCGCTCACAGAAAGGGTCCCCTGAATCTTCCCGTAATAGTCAAGGATCGGTGCCGCCAGGCACTTGAGCCCAATGGTCCACTCCTCGTTGTCCACCGCGTAACCGTTCGAAGCAACCTTTTTGACCTCGGCCAGGAGTTTCTTCCTGTCCGTAATAGTGTTCTGGGTCATCTTTTCAAGGGGTCTGGAGTCGATGATCTCATCCATCTGGGCGGGGTCCGCGTAAGCGAGGAAAACCTTCCCCGTCGCTGTGCAGTGGGGAGCAACACGGGTCCCGAGCCGGGAGATGACCTGGATCGTCTGCTCGGCAATGACCTCGTCAAGATAAAAGACATAATCTCCGCGGAGAACCGCGAGATAGGTGTTCTCCTTCAGCACCGAAGCCAAGGAAGCCATCTCCAGATGGGAAACCGACAGAAGGCTCGTGTGCCGCAGGTAAGCCTGTCCCGCCTCGAAAGCCTTCAGGCCCAACCGGTAGTTTCCCGTCCTTGGATTCTGCTCCACATACCCCCGGTTCTCCAGGGTGGCAAGAATCCGGAATACGTTGTTCTTATGGAGTTTGAGCATTCTGGCGAGCTGGGTCACACCCAGTTCCGGCTCATCCGCCCGAAACGCCTCGAGGACATCGAAAGTGTGATCCACCGAGTGGATGATGTATTCGCTCTTGTTCCTCTTAATCATCTCTTCCCCCGGATTCTCGAACGAAAAAGATGCCCACCCCCAACGTCGGGAAAATACTCGGGGACGCCCCCCCAGGAGGGGGGGCAAACCGGAGGGACATCCCCTTTCCCATTGCTGGGAATCTTTCCACTTCTTCTATTCGGACTCATTCCGCTGACGTACCCGTCCTGGGCGCTTCGCTGATCCCCGATCTTCTGCCGGACTCGAGGCGATCGATCCTCTCCTGGACCGCATGGAGGTAACGTCCAGTCCCGTCCCAGAGCTCCTTGAAGCGCCTGTAGGCCTTGAGTGCCTCATCGGTCCGATGCATCTGTTCATAGACAAGGCCCAGGTGCATATACGCCTCGGCCATGGAGGGCTGCATACTGATAACCTGTTCGTACGCCATGGCCGCGTCCATGAGGCGGGGCTTCCCCGTTTTGACCTCAAGGCCCTCCACCGGCTGTTCATCGAAAAGGTATGCGGAGCCAAGGTTCAGGAGAGCTTCTACAAAATCCGGCTTAAGGAGTATGGCCTTCTTGTAGCAATCCTGGGCATTTCGATAATCTTTCAACTCAAAATAGGCAATTCCCATGTTGTTCAGGGCCTCGGCGAACTTCCCGTCCTCCCTCAGGGCCTTCTTGAAATATTCGATGGCGGGCAGGGCCTTGCCCTGATCGAAGAGTTCGTTGCCCTTGACCCAGTAATCGTGCGCAACGGGATTCCTAGTATGCCTGTCTTTCATCGCGATGTGCCCCCCCGGGCTGATTCAAATCCAGGATCCAAGATCAAAAATCTAAAATCGGATAAAGCTTTTTCTTGGATTTTGGATCTTCGTTTTTGGATTCGGTTTCAGTAGTATTCCAGATGCTCCGTCACGATCTTGCAGCCCAGCCTCTGGGCGAGCTTGCACAGATAGTCATCGACATCATGAAGATCACAGTCCTTGGTGACCACTTCAACAGTCCTTCCGTCGTCGGCAAAATAGACGGTGGGAAAAATCCAGTCGTCCGGGGAAAACCGGCACCCACGGTCGCCGAGGGGTGTAAAGGTGCCCGGTGCGTCTTCCCACCGGTCAAGCTTCCCTTTTATCTCCTCGATGGTCATGTCCTTTTCCAGTTCGCAGATCTTGAAATTGAAATCGTCGTACATCCTTTGCCTCCCCCTGCTGGAAAGATGCCGTCCCGGCATCCCGACATCGCCGCTGGAAAAAGCTCCTGTCGGGTTTCGGGAAAGACTTGAAACAGGCGGGAGGGGAAACCCCCTCCCGCCTTAAGGGCCAATGGCTTACTTATCCGCGGCCAGTTCCCTCTTGGTTTTACGGCCAAGATAGATCCTGTGCGGGTCGCAGATCATGCGGACGATCTTGATCTCCTCGTACTGGGGCGCCTCGAAGCTGCCGAAGTCCTTGGAAGTCTTCAGATCCCAGCTGACGTTGTCCTTGACCAACTGATCGTCGACCCCCGGATAGATCTCTGACATCTCCAGTTCACCCGTCTCCGGGCTGCTGCGGAAGATGCAAAGGTCCGAGACGATGGTCGTTGATCCGCCGCGGAACAGGCCGTAGTGGAACCTGTCCTTGTCCGTTCCAAGGGGCCCCCGGGAACCGGTTGGCGATGTAATGAACTCGTTGACCTCGGGGAACCGCCTCTTTTCCTGCACCATCAGGGCAAGACCCACGTCGGCGTAGGAAGCGATGGGGTTAGCACCGCCTGACCCGGCGAACCGCACGGCAGGGCCGTCCTTGCCGTCGTCCCGAGCGTTCTTAGAATAGTAGCCGCCCATGGTGGTGGAGTTCAGGTTGCCGTACTTGTCGCACTCGGCCCCGCCCAGCATCCCGAAGGTGCAGAAACCGCGCTGGGCGAAAGTGCCGAAGGTATCGGCCATGTTTGAGAGAGTGGAGCACATATAACCGCCCCTCGCCTCGGAAACGGAGATCGGGACCTCCAGGAGCTTGGGATCCAGGATGCCCGCCTCCATGATGATGAGGGAGTTGGGAGCGTACGTGTGCTGAGCCATCATGCACCCGATCATGGGCAGGCCCGTCCCGGCGAAGATGAACGAGAAATCGTAGGTCTGCCGGGCCGCCGCGATGGCCAGGAGCTCCATCGTCGTGTACTTTTCGGGATCGATCCCCTTTTCCTTGCAGTAGGCCTCATACTCGTGGTCATCGACATGAGTCCACTTCTTGGGATCGGTCTGTCTGATAATTGCCATTTTTTACCTCCTCATTCAGGCAATAGGATCAAGCCGCAGCCCTACAGGGGCCTGGCCAGACCGGGCTTGTAGCCAAACAGGGCATCGGCGCGGAGCTCGAACAGTCTTTCTATGCCCTTGGTCCCGCTGATGGTGGGATAACCGTCGCCGGGCCGGGTGGAGAGGAAGGACCACTCGTCTTCCATGACCCAGTCCCTGAGGTACTTGTCCACCTCGGCCTTGTCCTTCCGGTTGACTTGTGTGTACGCCCGCCAGAAATCCCAGTCGTAGTCGTAATAGTAAGGGACCTGGCCGGGGAACCCGCCGTAAGGCACCTCGACGATGGCGTCGATGTACTGCATGGAAATGGTGTTGTGGGTCGGCATCGCCCGGAGCTCATCCTCCGTGCAGATCTTCTCGCACTGTGCGATGGTATATTTCGAGGAGATGGCCTGCTCGTTATCCGGACCCCAGATCCCCTCGATCCGGGAAGTTCCCTTGTCCCCGACCCTCTGGGCCAGGACGATGGTCACCTCGGGGAGGATGGGCGGCACGAGGGCCACCTTGACGCCCTTGTTGCCGGTGTAAGCGGTAGACTCGCGGACTTTCTCCAGGTGGTTGCTCTGGTTGGAGGTGTTGTCGCCGCCTTCGAAAGCGTGTGGGCGCAGGCCCCAACCGTCGAAGGGGTCCTCAATGACCGCCGCCCGCGCTGGTGCGATGGAAGGATGGATCCAGGAACCATCGGCCTTCTTTCCGCGCAGCCCCATCTTGGCGAAGGTATCGTGCTCCATGATGTCCGTTCCAAGCTCGCACATCATGGGTGCAAACGGCCATCCGTAACGTCCGGCCACCGTTCTCAGGCCGTATCCGTAGTTGGAGTAATCCTCGATATCCACGGTGCCGTCCTGGATGGAGCGTCGGACACTGTAAGCAACCGGCTGAATGCCCTCCAGACCGATGTAGGTGGTATCGATCATCTTGACCAGTCCTGTTCCGCACCAGAATTCGCAGATGGACGCGCCGCCGTTCATCGTCACGAACAGATCACCGATATTCTGACGGATCACCTCACGGGCCAGAGCGAACGGTTTTTTGGTATAGCTGAAACCGCCGGGGCAGATGCAGGTACCGGGCTTAACGAACGTTTTCACCGCGTCCGAGAGGGACATGATCTTGTCTTTTCCCCTCATGAAAATGGGGATCGTCGCCTCTGCCATAGCCTATTCTCCTTTCTTAACCAATTTCGGCTTAAAAACAGTTTACTTTTTGAGTTCGACCTTTCTGTTCCAGGTCGCGCGCAGGATCCTGTCCATCTTCTCCCTGCTTTCCCTGGCACCCTCCAGGATATCGGAGAAATGCCTGATTCCCGTCTTGATCTCTTCCTCGATCACCCCCAGGATCTTCTCGTTCCGGATCGAGGAGATCTCCTTTTCCAGCATCTCCAGGGTCTCGGGAACCCTCTTGAGGGGGATCCGCATGTCGTTGTAGGCCACCGCGACGATGGTCATATCCCATGCTGCCGAAATAACCTTCTGCCAGGCTTCCAACGATTCCCTTGTCTCGACATTTTCCGAGAACCTGAGGCTCTCTTCGGAGATCCGGGCCCGCATTCGTTTGGGCTGCTCCATTCTCAACACCTCCTTCCAGTAAAAGGTTCTTAACTTCCCCGTTAAACTGTTCGTATCAGTCCTTTTTCCTTCGGTCCTCAACCCTGGCACTGGCGGTTTTTCCCTCACCCTTTGTGGCCCGGGGAAGCTCATCGGGACCGATGAGGTCCACTACCTTGGGGTTGACATCCGTGACAGCTTTGACAGATTCTTTCATCTTCTGTTTCAGGCTGTTCACCAGGTTTTCGTCACTCAGGTAAGCCTTGTCCTTCAGTTCAATGCGAAGGGTGAAAAGGTCCATACCCCGCTGGTCGGTCTCCACGATAATCCTGAAGTTCGCCCCCATCTCCGGGAAGGGAGTCAGAGCCTCCTCCACCTGGCTGGGGAACACGATGAGACCCGAGATGGAAACGGCATCGTCCGAACGGCCCTTGATGGCAGCCATCCTCGGGTGCGTCCGGCCACAGGAGCAGGTTTTCCATGTCAGGGAGGCGAGATCCCGGCTGCGATAACGGATGAGGGGCGTCCCTGTGTTGACGAGGTTGGTCCATACCATCTCACCGTCTTCCCCGTCTGCTACGGGCTGTCCCGTCTCGGGGTTGATGCACTCGGCAAGGAGGTGGTCGGCCCACGCGTGCATCTTCTGGGGCATATCCTCGGTCCTGGCTTCGCACTCGCAGGTCATGCCGGGGCCGAGGAATTCGGTCATGCCGAACTCGTCAAAAGCCTTTGTGCCGAAGAGCTCCTCGATCTTCACCCGGGTGGCCCAGGGCCAGGGCTCGGCGCCGTGGAGACTGATCTTGCAGGTGGAATCCTTGGCAAGGTCGAAACCCTTTTCCTGAGCCTTCTGCCCCACGTACAGGGCGAAGGAAGGTGTCGCACAGAACCCCGTGATCCGGAGATCCACCAGGATGTCCACCATCCTGTCTGACTGTCCCCCGGACAGGGGGATGGGACATGCCCCCATCCTCTGAGCACCGTAGTGGAACCCGAATCCTCCCGTGGGAAGCCCGTACCCGAAAGAGTTGAGGAAAATGTCCCCCGGCCTCATACCCACCATCCAGAGCTCACGGGCGTTCCTGTCCGCCCAGAGATCGATGTCATACTCCGAGGCGAAGATAAGGACCGGCTTTCCGGTGGTGCCGGAGGTGCTGTGCATCTCCCTCATATCCCCCACCTCGCCCGTCACGATCTTCGTGGGATAACCTTCCCGGACGGTGCTTTTTTCCATGAAGGGGATGTTGCTGATGTCCTCGAGGGTCTTCAGGTCACCGGGGCTGAACCCGGCATCGTCGTAAACTTTCCTGATATAGGGGTTATTATCATAAACGTTCTGAACCTGTTTCCTGAGACGATCGAGCTGAAGCGCCTTGAGCTTTTCCACCGGCATGGTCTCGATGTCTTCCTGGAAATAGGCGCTTTTCGCATCCGGAATCCTGGCTTTGATCTCCATGTTGTCTGACTCTCCTCCCTGTGTCGTATTTCAGGGCGTTGGGGCCGCGAAAAAACCGGGGTTAGGGCGGCCAGCATCACCTCCGGGCACAAGGCCCCGTTCTCGTCTTCTGCCCCCCCGCGGGGCAACCTGGTCAGGACTGTTTGTACGTTCCACCATATGGTCCGTGAAATGGGTCTTCCCCATCCCCCGGTCACCGGTCAGTCTATTTGGCTTTACGATATGCTGTTTTACTGAGCGATCTAACGTGATTTTTATAACACTGTTTTAACCATGTCAAGGAAAAAGGGGGCCGTTCCGGGAAATGTCCTCGTCCCGGTTGTATACCGGAAGGAACCTGTCGACGTTAAATCGCGCAGAAAAAGGATTTTCAACCGTTTCAACCGGGGAATCAACGTCCCTATAGAGGTTCCTGGAAGAGCGGTTGGGAGGGGACCGGATGTAACGGGTCCCAAGCCAAATCCAGGGCGTTAACCAGCGTTTTATTTTCGAGGGAATCTGAAGGATGTTGGATTTTCTAAAACAGAATT
>CBFDCL010000103.1:0-6665 GCA_965603295.1 uncultured bacterium
AAAGAAAAACCTTCTCCTCGTAGACGACACGGAACTTTTCCTGGCCATGGAGCATTCCTACCTGGAAAGGAGGGACTTTGTCCTTCATGCAGCAAGGTCAGGAAAGGAGGCTCTGGAAAAGGCGCTCAAGATAATGCCTGACCTCATCCTTCTTGATTTGCACATGCCCGATCTTCCAGGGGATCAGGTCTGCGCCAGGATCAAAGGGAACCCGGACTACCGCCGGATCCCGGTGGTCATCGCCACGGCTGAAAGAAACCGTCCCACCCTTGCCAGGTGTGTTGAAGCCGGCTGCGATGCCCTGATCCCCAAGCCGTTCAACAGGGAACAGCTGCTTCGGACTATTCAGGAACTGCTCGTCATCGCCCAGCGCAGCCACAGGCGTGTCCCCGTGAAAATTCCGTGCACGATCCGGATCAAAGAGGATGAGCTGGAAAGCAGTATCGGCAACATATCCGTGGGGGGAGCTTTTGTTGAAACGGGCATACCCCTTGAGAGGGAATCCGTTCTTGACCTTTCGTTCATCCTTCCCGAGATCGACTACCCTTTTCATCTTCAGGTGGTGGTGCGGTGGGCCTCCAGCTTCGCGCGCATGACCGCCCACCCCGGCATGGGAGTGGAATTTCTCACCGGGATCGAGAGTGAACGTGAGATCCTCAGGAATTTTGTGGAGAAGGAACACCAGAAGAATCTGAAATCAATGATAGGGATAAAAGAAAGTTAACAAAAGTTTGGGTGTTTGAGAGTTTGAACGTTTGAGGTTTGAAGTTTAATCGTTGGAGGTTCAGAATTCAGGAGCCAGGAGAAAACCTGAAATCACCCATGTGATTAATCTGTTTCACCTGGTACTTTCCACTTTCTTCTTTCTGACTTCTGGATTCCGGGTTTGGTTTTTTCGCCGCGTCTCCGTGTCTCCGTGTCCCTCCGTCGGTCTTTTTCCTTTTGGATCAGTTCCCCTTACCCGAAATAAACAGGCGAAGAAGGTTCCCCAGGTGAAGGCGGAAGGTGCTCACAGGCATGTTGAGCTCCTCTTTTCTGCATACGGAGTCTCCCCCGCCCCCCCTGATGGGGGATCGGAGAAGAGTTGAAATCCACCTCCGTCCGAGTTCCGGTTCCGTGCCGGGAGATTCGGGCTGCTGGATGATCCTCTTCTCCTCCCGGGCACGGTTGATCACCCTTGTCATCTCGCTCTTGCGGAACAATCCATATTCGGCCTTGAGACTCGCAAGCCCGATGGCAGCATCATAAGTCGCTTCGACAAGGGCATCCCGATCCATCGTCACCGATTCGTAGTTGAGCATCTCCTTCCAGTTTGATGCCAGCATGGCGTTCCGGTGCGCCTCGAGGGAGGAAAACCTCAGTTTGTACCCGAAACGGTCCGGGTTCTCGAAAGCAAGGCTACCGGGATCGAGGAAGGGGGCCAGGGGTGAAATAAAGGGGACCAGCCTCATGGACCCCTTGATGGAAGACAGCAGGTCGCGGCAGTAGTCCACTGTACACACACTGGAGTCGTAGGTCTGTTTGGGAAGACCGGTCATGAAGAACAGATCCAGACGGCGGCAGCCCACGGCGTCGGCATCCTGGATAAATCGTTCCAGAGAGACGTTGTCGAATGGGCGGCCGAACGCTTTTCTGACCTCCAGGTCCTGACTCTCGGGGGATATCTCGATATTGAACTTCGGAAATGTGGATGCGAGCTCCTCGAGCACGTCCCTCGGGGGCGGGGAGAAAAACTCCACCAACACTTCGCTTTTGATCTTCATGGGTCTGAGAGTATCCATGATCCGCGAAAAATGGTCCCTCCCGCCCTGCAGGATATCTCCCAGGAAAAAGATCGGCCCGCGAAGATAGGTGGTGATGGAGGCGACCTCGGCCGCGATGACCGACGGATCCTTGAAGGCAACGTGATAACGGTTGGCGACGCCCTTATAGGCGTAGGCTGACCCCCCGCAGCCGGCGCAGTTGTAAAGGCACCCTTTGCAGGTCAGCACGGCGGTGATGGGGTAGAGGAACCATTTGCGGAACGGAAAATAACTGGAGATGTCCTTTCGAGCTATCGCCTGTCGGATCATATGACGGTAATCGAGGGGGAACCGGTTCAGGTCGCTCGGGACATGGGTGATCTCCCCCCCAACGATTTCCCCCCCGCGGCGGTAGGTCAGGTTGGGGATGCCGGAAATGTCCCCATCCCCTTTAACGGCCTCGAGAAGTTCGGCCAGCGGTTGTTCGGCGCAGTCCCCCCTTATGACGTAGTCAACTTCGGGATAGTTTTCCAGGATCTCGCGATGGAAATAGGAGGAGGAAAGTCCGCCGAGCACGATGGGAATCTCGGGATGAAGCCGCTTTAAAATCCGGACGACTTCCACGACCCCCTGAACATGGGGGAGCCAGTGAAGATCAAGGCCGAACATGTGGGGCTTGAATCTGCTCAGATAGGTCTCGGGGTTGAACCTGTGGCTCTGGAGCATCTTCATGGCGAGGTTGAGGATGCGGACGTCAAAACCCTTTTCCGAAAGGTAATGGGACATGGTGATGAACCCCACGGGATACATCTCGAAGATGGGGGTAGAGGGGATCACGTCGGAAATGGGGCCGTAGAGGATGGTGCGCTTCCGGAAATCGTAAACGCTGGGAGCGTGGATCAGGAGCAGGTCGGATTGCATGGAAGGTCCTTCAATTACCCTGCAGGGGACAGGCAACAGTCGGGTGTTTTTTCACCTCCCCCCCCGAAAACAGTGGACTGGAAACATCTCACGAATGAAGCCACGAATACATATCAGAAAATACCCGGTATTAGAAGGGAAAAGCCGAGCCAAAAACAGGGAACCGGACCAGGGACGGGGTCGAGCCGAAACAGCAGGAGCTAGGAGCCGGGAACTAAATTCCCGGAAACGCTTTCCTGTCCCGCCGCTGGCGAATGAGCCAGATTCCAAGGGCAAGAAGAATGATAGTCAGGGGGATCAGGCCGATATTGATAAATCGGACTTGACCCTGAAGACGTTCGATGTCGTGTCTCAATCCAAACTGGACCTCCCGCAATTCCTTGCGGATCCTGACCTTCTCCTCCAGGAACTTCCCTAACTCCTCCTCCTGTTCCGGTGTCAGCTCGGGTGAGTCGGGATTCTCCCGGCGGGCCTGAAGTTCCGAGAGTTTGCCCTCCGTCTCGTCGAGCCGGGTCACCAGTTCCTGTTCCTTCGTCCGGAACTTGAGCTCCGCTTCCCTGGCCACCCGGTCAAGCAGGGTAAAGGGGCGGAAGGAGGAGGCCCGGCTTCGCAGCCCAATAAGATCGGGGCTCCCCCCGAGCTGATCGATGGCGTTGATTACGAGATTCGCATTGTCGGACAGGGGGATAGGAATCCTCTGGCCGAAGAACTCCTTAACGTCTACCCAGAACCCATCCTGGAGCATGTCCGTGTCCGCGATGACGATAACGTTGATGTCCCCGGTTGAGGCGGAAATGTGATCGGAGTAGGCAGGCTGGTCCGCCCCTCCATCGGTCTTCCCGGTGTTGGAAGGCGGGCCGTCGGGGAACGCCGTTGAGGCCGGTCCCCTGAGCCTGGCGCCCAGGATAAAGGAAACGCCTGCGGGTGAGAATCGGGACATGATTCGTGCAGGATCAGGGTTGAAGGCAACGTCCTCCACGGGAATGAGCATGGCCTGCCGGGTGGAAGAAAGGAGAGGGATAAAATCGGTCCGGGCCTCGGATGATTGGAGAAGGGAACCGGCGCTGGCAAGGTTCAACTGCTGAAGCTGGGCCGTCACTACCTCTTCCCTGTCGATGAGATCATCCGACAGCGTGATCCACGGAAGGTAGTTGGCACTTTGAAGACCGAAGCGTCCCTGGAAGGTGACTTTTCGGGAGATCTCCATGTCCCCCACCACCTTGCCCGGTTCCAGGACCGTTCCCCAGGCGGCAAGGAGACGGTCGGCTGTTCTTTTCTCCCCGTCCCCTGCCTCGGGATTCAGACGGGCTGTGAACTCACTGAAGGGATCGGCAAAGACCAGGGCGCGCCCACCGCCAAGAACGAACTGATCCGTGAAATAGAGAACCTTGTCGCTCAAACCGTGCGGATGAACCACCATAAGAATATCAATATCATCGGGGACCGGTTCCTCTTTCACCAGGACCTTGAGATCGAAATGCCGGTGGA
This sequence comes from uncultured bacterium, assembly GCA_965603295.1. Taxonomy (GTDB): domain Bacteria; phylum BMS3Abin14; class BMS3Abin14; order BMS3Abin14; family BMS3Abin14; genus JAFGWO01. The sequence goes on from CBFDCL010000103.1 coordinate 4,152, forward strand.
GTTGGTCGGAGATCATCCATGGGGGCATCATCTGGAACGGGTTGCCCGGGGAGGGACCGCCTGTAACGGGAAGGGCCGACAAAAGTCCCACGGTGGTTTTCTCAGGGTGGGACAGGGTGTAGATCATCTGGCTGATGTCGTTCTCCAGGAACGCTTCTCTCTCCGGCTGGATAAATGGGATGATAACATCCCTCCCCTCCAGATCTTTTCCCGCAAGCCCGAAATAAAGAGTGTTTACGCCGCCGCTCACGGGAATGCCGTTAAGACCGAGAGCAACCGCCTCATCCTCCTCCTCCGAAAACGGCTCCGGATCAATCACGTCGAGAACGATCTTTCCCCCGGACCTGGCCTGGTACTCCTCGAGCATCTCCTTTACTCCGCGCGCGAACAGTTTCAGGGCGGGAAGATTCTGGGCGGCTCCCCGGGACCAGAAGAATTTCAACGTCAGGGGCTCTTTCAGGTTACTCAGGATATTCAGGGTCCCATCCGACAGGGTGTGGAGTTTTCCCTCCGTGAGGTCCAGACGAACGGATGTTATCATGGGGCCCGCAGCAGCGTTGATGAGAAGGAAGGCGACGATAGCAGCCAGAAGTCCGGGAATGGAGAATATCTTCCTGTGGTCCATGTTTCTTTCCTCCCCGTTAGCTGCGGCGATGATCTACGACCCAGGCGCCGACGTAAAGCCAGAGGGCCGTAAAGGTGGCAAAGTAAAGGATATCCCTGAGGTCCAGGACCCCCCTCACGATGGACTGGAAATGCTGAAGGAACCCGAGAGAGGCCAGGAAGGAAAGGGCGCTGGCGGGCATCCATGGGCGGAAGAAGTCAAGGATAAGGGGAAACCCGAGAAGGAGGAAAGCGAAGCACATGCTGACCGCCACAACGAAAGCAATAACCTGATTGCGCGTGACCGCCGAAATGCACGCCGAAATGGACAGGTAGGAGCCGGCCATGAGCAGGCTTCCCAGATAGCCCGCCAGGATGACGCCGTTATCCGGGCTGCCCAGAACGTTGACCGTGATCCACATGGGGAACGTCAGTGCGAGGGAGACAGCGATCATGGTCCAGGCGGCGAGGAACTTCCCCAGGACCGCGTCCCCCATGGAGACGGGCAGAGTCAGAAGGAGTTCAAAAGTCCCGGTCTTTTTCTCCTCGGCCCACAACCTCATTCCCAGGGCCGGAGCCAGAAACAGGTAAAGCCAGGGGTGCCAGGTGAAAAACGGTTCGAGATCGGCCTGACCCCTTGCGAAAAAACCGCCGACATAAAAAGTAAAGATCCCGGTGAGAAGAAGAAAAATTGTAATGAAAACGTAAGCGATGGGGGTTGAGAAATAACTTCTCATTTCCCTCCGGTAAACGGGGCCGATGTTCATAGCGGATCTCCCTCCTCCATCGCGGGCGGCTCCGTCGTGAGGTCACGGAAAACTTCATCCAGACGCCCTTTTTCCTGTCGAAACTCATCCACATTGAACGGTCCGTTTGCGATTGTCTGAGCCACTTCATGGAGGATTGAGCGGCCGCCCTCCGGGAAAGCCAGAAGCCGGGTCTGCCCTTCCCCTGCTTCGGATGATTCAACGGTTCTGACGGACGGGATCTTCTCAAGGGTCGCGGCCAGGGCGACCTCTCTGCCGGAAGACAGAAGGATGCTCACGGAGTTGTGATGGGCTGACAGGGCTTCCAACTCCATCGGGGTTCCGTCGGCGGCGATCCTTCCACGGTTGATGATAATGGCCCGGCTGCAGACGGCGTGGACCTCCTCGAGAATATGGGTAGAGACTATGATCGCCTTGGATTGGGCCAGCCTCCGGACCAACTGCCTGACTTCGCTCTTCTGGTTAGGGTCCAGCCCATCGGTGGGTTCATCGAGGATGAGAACCTCGGGATCATGAAGGATCGCCTGGGCGAGGCCAAGTCTCCTTTTATACCCCTTGGAAAGGGTTTCCACCGGCTGGTTCCACACCTCCTTGAGATGGACCAGTTCGGCCATCTCTTCGATGCGGCGGGTGAGCCGTGCGCCCTCCATCCCCCTTGCTGAACCGGTGAACTTCAGGAACGAGGCAGGGGTCATCTCCGGATAAAGAGGGGCTCCCTCGGGAAGATAGCCGACGGCTGATTTAGCCTTGACCGGATGGGCGAACATGTCAGTGCCGCAGATGGTGATACTGCCGGTATCCGGGGGAAGATAGCCGGTGATAAGGCGCATGGTTGTGGTCTTCCCGGCGCCATTGGGGCCCAGAAAACCGAGGACCTCACCTGCCTGGACGGAAAAGGAAATGTCATCGACGGCGACAATGCGGCCGAACGTCTTCCGAAGGTTCTGGGCCTGTATATTGGAGGACATCACTTAATCTCCTGCTTCATGCCTGGCGGGGAAAGGTAATCCATTTCTGACGGAGTGAAACTAATCCCGGATCCGCATACTGTCAAGAAGGATAAAGCAATTGAGAATTGAGAATTGAGAATTGAGAAAAAATTTGTGTTGGAAGTTCGAAGTTTGAGGTTTGAAGGTGCATAACC
>CBFDCL010000104.1:0-6565 GCA_965603295.1 uncultured bacterium
CTTGGTGAGTTCTTGTGTTCTGATCACGGTATCGAGAATTGATGATTGATGATTTCAACCTAAAACTTCAAACCTAAAACGACAAACTTCAAACCTTAACCCTTAACTTTAAACGCTCAACCCTCAACGCCCAACCCTCAACCCTGAACTTACCGCGAGAAGCACGGTCAGTCCGCCTCGGCGTACCTCCCGCTGCCCTTGCGGTAATCCAGGATGCGGGAAGAGGTCCCCTCTCCCATGGACAGGGTCCCCGGGGCCATGACTTCCACAATGGGTGTCACCGTCATGTAGGAGCGAACGGCGGTCTTGAGCTTGGCGGCCAGGTCCTTCGACGGAACGTGTACGCCGTCCTTCATCTCCACCCTTATCGTGAGGTGGTCGAGTCCCCTTGCCGAATCGAGGAGGACATGGTAGGGGCCGAACTCCGGGAAAATGCGGACAACGTCCTCGATCTTGGACGGGTAGACGATATAGCCGCCGATGGACAGGGCGCCGTCGGTGCGCCCGACGATGCGTCTGACCCTGGGGTGCGTGCGGCCGCAGCTGCACCGGTCCCAGGTGATTCTGGAGATGTCGTGGCTGCGGTAGCGGATGACCGCCGTGGCTTCGGCGGCGAGCCAGGTCCACACCAGTTCCCCCTGCCCCCCTTCGGGAACCGGCTCCCCGGTGGACGGGTCTACGCACTCGATGAGGAACTGGTCGGCCCAGGCGTGCATCCCCCTCTCCACCAGGCACTGGCAGGCCATCCCGGGACCGAGGCATTCGTTCATGCCGTACTCGCCGTAGGCGGTGAGGCCCAGGAGCTCCCCGAGACGCTCCTTCATCCGGGCGCCCGTGGGTTCGGCCCCGAAGAGGCCGACACGGAGGCTGGATTCCTTCGCCAGGTCGATGCCCCTCTCCTGGGCTCTCATCCCGAGATAAAAAGCGTAAGAGGGCATCATCACCACGCCCGTCGTCCCCACGTCCAGAATAAGGTCGATCTGCCGGTCGGTGCTGCCGATACTGGTGGGGATGCTGATCATGCCCGCCTTCATGGCTCCATAGTGAAAACCGAACCCGCCCGTGGAAAGGCCGAAGCGAAAGGCGTTCTGTACGATGTCGCCGGACCTCAGGCCCGCCATCCACAGCACCCGGGCGCAGCGCTCCCCCCAGTCCTCGAGATCCTTTTCCGTGGCAAAGATGGGCAGCGTCTGGCGCCTGGTGGTGGCAGCGCCGTGGACCTCCCTGACTTGAGACCAGGGCACCATGAGCATCCCGTCTGGGTAGGTCTCCCGGGCGATGTGCTTATCGACAAAGGGAAAATAACGAAGGTCCTGGAGGGTCCGGACATCTTCGGGATGCACGCCAGCCTTGTTGTAAAAATCCCGGTAAAACGGGCTACTGTGATAGGCCCGGTTCAAGAGGTCCCGAAGGAGATCCAGCTGGATCTTCTCGAGCCCTTCGCGGGGCATCGTCTCTACTTCCGGGTTCCAGTATTGTCGCTCACGATACATGGGAAACGGATTCCAGATTTCAAATTTCAGATCGTGGATTGCCTATCTTGAAATAATACTTCTTGAACCTCTAATATTCTATCCCTTTCCAAATAATCATACCACGAGTCGGATCTGATAATGATTGGATCACCAGTGATTATCGCCCGCTGCACCGGGTCCCTTTTGAAATTTTAAACCCTTGTCCGCCGTAGCCGGAAAAAAATCGGAAGCTGATCGAAGTGCGTTCGCGAAGGCGGATGAAATTTTAAATTATTCCCCCACCTTCTCCGCCACCAGGACGACCTCATTGGTGTCCAGGGCGTCGAGACCCTGTTCGATAACCTTAAGGCGACTTTTCAGATCGGAGGGGATCCGGTCAAAATGGGCGGATGAGGCCACCACGAAGCGCCCCCCGGGCGAAGACAGAAAATCCCTGAGGGATTCCTCGTCCCGTGCCCTGACCACAGGGCGCTTGCCGTAAAAATACAGGGCGGGCTTGTTGTATCCTACGCTGGCCACGATATCGCCGGATTGGGCCTGACGCGCGATGGCTTTTCCAAGCCTCGGGGCCATCCGGAGGGGCTCTAAACGGGGAATCAGGAGGGCGTGGATGCAGAATACCCCAACCGCGGACGCATAGGCCACATACCGGAACGTCCTTGACAAGGACACATGCCGGAAATGCAGGAAAACACCCAGGAAAGCCGCGGCCATCGGCACAGCAAACCAGGCCAGGGAGGTAAACTCGGGAGCTCTCACGGTAAGGGCCCACCAAAATAGAAGGGGAAAAAGCAGTGCCGGGACCAGGCTCACCAGCCAGGAGATGGACCTTCCCCTGAAACCGGTTTTCGTCGATTCCCCGGCGCCCTCGGCCCAGGCCGCCGTCAGAAAAGCCAGCGCCGGGAAAGAGGGAAGGATGTAGTTGGGCAGTTTGGTACCAGCGGTGCTGAAAAAGAGGAGGACAACGCCGGCCCATATGATCTGGAGCCTCAGGAATCCAGCGAACCGGTCCGAGTCCTTCGGGGCCCGGAAACCGTGGACCACCGCCTGCGGCAGGAAAGCCGCCCAGGGGTAAAAGCCCGCCAGAAGGATGGGCAGATAATAGTAAAACGGTCCGCTGTGGCTTTCCATGGGGTTTAAGAAGCGGCCGACGTTATGCTTAAAAATGAACCCGGAGACCAGATCGCCCCCCGTCCTCAGGGCGGCCAGCGCATACCAGGGGGCGGCGATGGCGACAAAAAGCCCGATCCCCAGCGGGGAAAACAGCTCCATGACCGCCCGGACACCCCGCTCTCCCCTGCAGTCGGGCAGCCGGAAGAGGATCAGGACACCCAGGGGGAGGACAACCCCCACAGGGCCTTTGGCGAGCACCGCAAACCCCATGGCGCCCCAGGCAGCCACGATCCAGATTTTCCTCCGGGAAGCGAAATACCCCGCGAGGATGGCGGCGTTGGTGAAGAAAACGAGGAAGGCGTCGGTGGTGGCCGAACGGGCAGCCACGGTAAACAGGAAGGAAACCCCGAGGATCAGCCCGGAAAGGGCCCCCGCGGAAGGCCCGAGGACGACGGAACCCACCCAGGTGACGAGGAGAACGGTGGCGACACCAAAAAAAGCCGCGAAAAAACGCGCGGAGAACTCCCCAACTCCAAAAACCTTGTACGCCAGGATCATGAACCAGTAATGGAGTGGGGGCTTGTGCGCCCTGATCTCGCCGTTGACCGTGGGCACGATAAGGTCTCCCCTTATCATCATCTCCTCGGCCGCCCTCGCGTTCCTCGTCTCATCAACATCCCACAGGGAAGCCGACCCGAGAGCGGCCAGGAAAAGGGTGGTGAAAAGGAGGAATAGGATGACGGGGCGTGGTCCGCTAGGGTTCATTCTGGTTCCCCCAGGGGGAAAACCCCTTCGCCAGGAGAAAAAGGGAGGCCCCCAGCCCCGCAAAACCAAGGGAGCGCAGAAACCAGGGGTTATGGCGAATCATGGGCTCGAAAAAGGCCAGGTAGACCGCGCACAGGGCGGCCAGGACCAGAAAACTCCGGTCCAGGACAGACCTTGGCCCCTCCAGATACCCCACCAGCGAAGCGGACGGCCGTCGTGCGGCAATCGCACTGAGCCAGCCAAGGAGGGCTCCCATAGCCACATCGATGGGGAAGTGAGCCCCGATATACACCCGGGAAACACCCACCAGGACAGCCGTGAACAAAGCAGCCCGGTATACACGGTTATCCACGACACCCTTTAAGGAACAGGCAAGGGCAAAGACGGTCGCCGTATGTCCAGATGGGAAGGATTTGCCCATCATCTTCGATCCGAGAACGTTGACCGCATCTCCGAAAACGGCCGGCGGCCTCGGGAGGGGCATGTTCTCCTTGATCAGGGAGGTCAGGACCCCGGCGATCACCATCGCCACCGCCGTTCGGACAGTGAGGTCTCTCCGGAAAGGGGACAGGAGAAGAACCAGCAAGGCCGCCACCATCCCGTTGCCCAAGTGGGTCATCGACAGCATGACCCAGTCGAGGGGAGGCCATTTGACCCCGTTCACCAGAAGAAATATGGGTCTGTTCGCAGCAAAGAGCACCAGCCCCAGGAGGACCCCCGCAGCAACCATTCTTCCCGTGAACGCCCCTTTACCTTCCGATGGCATCACGCATGCTCAGTTCTCCTCCAAAGAGGTAGAAAAAACCCCCGACGAGGCCGCTCGCCAGGACAATGGAGAACCACATGATCCCGAAGGCGAGACAGATCTCCCGGGAAACGCCTGAAAGCCCGATCAGGTAGACGTAGGCTGCCTCCCTTGGCCCCACGCCACTGAGGCTGATGGGAAGAAACGCGGCGAGTGCTGTTACCGGATAGATGACCGCCCACACGGGCCAGGGAATCCCCAGGTCCAGGGCACGGGCTAGGCAAACGTGTGAGATCACCAGGCAAAGGTGGACCACCAGGGATAAAAGCCATGCCTTTCCCGTCTCCCTCCATTTCTGCCAGAAAACGAACAGACGTTCGGGGGGGACCTCCCGCAGCTTCCGGTTGAGCATGAGGGCGGGAGCTGAGAGACGGGGGAGCAGCAGGAGGATCAGATAAAGAAGCCCGACGGAAAAAACCACTCCCCGGATGAGGGTCACCGGCCACACCTCCCACACAGCCCGAATCCCGAGAAGGGCATAAATCCCCAGAGCGGCAAGGCCTATGGTCCTGTCGGCAAGGAGGGTATACAGGGCCGCCGGGACCCTTTTCCAGTCGCTGGCGATGAAATAGGTCTTGATCCCGTCCCCGCCCACAACCGTGGGGAGAAAAAGGCTGAAGAACATCCCCGCGAAATAGATCCTGAAAACCCGGGGCCACGGAAGGTTGAAATCGAGAAGCCGGAGAAGGATCTGCCAGCGAAAGGTGGAAATGACCTGGGACAGGACCATGAGCCCGAAGGCCGCGGCCCAGAAAGGTTTCCGGCTCCCGGCGAGCAGACCGGAGATCCTGCCCGGGTCGGTGCCGCGGAAAATCAGGTAGAGTGCCAGGCCGCTGACCCCGACCTTGACCCAGAACAGGACCCTCCTGCGACCTGGACTACTCCCCGAGGATCTCCCGGATCCTGTATCTGGGTTTTCCCTGGGATTCATAATAGGTCCGCGCCATGACTTCCGAGAGCAGGCCGATGGAGAGCAGCTGGATGCCCGCGATGATCATGAGAGTGCCGAGGATGAGAAGAGGTCTCCCGCCGATATCCTGGCCGCCGAGCAACTTTACCCCGGCGAGATATCCGTCCACGACGATGCCTGCGCCCAGCAGAACCAGCCCGAAGATCCCGAAAGCGTGCTGGGGCCGGTCGCCGTACTCCTTCAGGAAGGTCACCGTCATAAGATCCACGATCACCTTGTAGGTTCTTAGGATGCCGTATTTGCTCTTCCCCATCTTCCTGGCCTCGTGCCGGACGGGCGTCTCGCCGATGCGTCCGCCCTCCATGCTCACCAGGACCGGGATGAAACGGTGGAGTTCCCCGTAGAGCTGAACATCCTTGAGGAGATCGGACCGATAGGCCTTAAGGGAACAGCCGTAGTCGTGGAGCTTGACTCCGGTGATCCGGCTTATGATCCGGTTGGCGAAAAAGGAGGGAAGCTTTCGCGAAATGGCCCTGTCCTTGCGGTCCTTGCGCCAGCCGCTCACCAGATCAAGACCCTTCGTCTCGAGTTCCGCCACAAGGTGCCCGATCTCCTCGGGGGGGTTCTGGAGGTCGCCGTCCATGGTCACGATGATCTCCCCGGCGGCCAGATCGAACCCGGCCGCGAAAGCCGCCGTTTGCCCGAAGTTCCTGGCGAACCGTATGATCTTCAGCCCTTTGTACGTGTGAGCCAGGGAGGAATAGACAGCCTCGCTCCCGTCGGTGCTCCCGTCATCCACCAGGATCATCTCAAAGGAGCGCTCCATCCCCTCCATGACGGCGAAGGTTCGCTCCACCAGTTCGGGGATGTTCTCCACCTCGTTGAAAACAGGAACAACGATGGACAGGTCCACCGCGCCGCCGGGTTCCTTTTGATTCATGATCCCTTTGCTAACAGGAAAGGCGGGGGGAAGTCAATAAAGCAGTCCAGAAGGGAAACCAATTGAGAATTACAAATTGAGGATTGAGAATTGAAGTTTGAAAGTTTGAAAGTTTGAGAGTTTGAGGGTTTGAAGTTGCGTGTCTCTCTCCTTGGATCTTGAATTTCTTGTTCACCGAAGCTTCAAGCGAAGGTGGATGGACCTTGGATCATTTTTTTCTCTGAACTCTGAACCCTGAACTATGAACTGACTTTTCGTCATCGCGAGCTGATACCTGAGCGAAGCGATCTCATGAGTGACCAGCAGGAACAGCGGCGAGTGTTTTATTTGCCTGAGATTGCTTCGTCATCCTCGCCTGTCTCACCGTTTCTCGCAATAACACCGTCTTTTCCTTTGGGCTTTGGACGTTGGCCATTGGACTTCCTTTTTTCACCCAATCCCCAGGGTGAAAAAAGGAGGCGGGCCGAAGCCCGCCTCCAGGGTTGAGCGGTATTTCCCGGATTGAATACCTTCCCTTAGTCAGCAATACCGCAGATCTCATCGGACCACTCGTACAC
>CBFDCL010000105.1:0-6398 GCA_965603295.1 uncultured bacterium
CTGTGGATATCAGAGTGGAGGCCTGGGCCGAGGGTCATGCCAGCCAGGCCGACACTTTGACGCTGGACAACCAGTCAAGTTACGAGATTATGACCTTTTTCCTGGAACCGCTGTAGGGGGGGTTCCCTTTCGTACCAAACAGATCTGACACCCTGGATAAATTTGAAAGTTTGAAAGTTTGAAAGTTTGAGAGTTGAAGATGAGTGCAGGGAATCTGTCCAACGTCCAACGTCTAACGTCCAACGTGAAAGAACAGTGACCCGTGAATAGTGATCCGTGAATTCAGGAACGGCCCGGACCAAGAGTGTCCTTCACGTTCAACAATAAACGATAAACGTTAAACCTGTTCTCCTCTGGACTCTGGACCCTGGACTTTGGACTCCAGCCAAAAATAAACGCCTCGCAGCATAGGAGGCGTTGTTTTTGGCTGGTACCCCGGCAGGATTCGAACCTGCGACCCCAGGATTAGGAAGACAAAAAGGTGGTAAAAACAAGGGAGGTTGTAAGTGGTTGATATCACTGCAACTCCCCGTTTTTATTGGGTTCCCTTGTCCACTTATGGCACTTGAGACACCCATGAAAAAACATGGTACGGGTACAAAAAAGTTACAATCGCGAATAGGATTTTTCATCCTGGGGTCTCAATTGAATCTGTCCATTTGGGGGCTGGAGATCTTCAGGCAGGAATCAAGGACCTCCAGGAAGTAGACAAAAGAAAAGCGGCCGGAGTTCGCTGAGATTATTTCCCGCAAAAATGAGGTAGACAAAAAAATAATACTGCCGTATAAGTGCTTAAAATTAAACGATTTTATCTGCAACAGTTCCTTTTTACCATCCATGTCAGTTAACTGCCGGATGGGAACGATAGAACTGAAGCGTGGGCTCAGCGTGGACAACGATAAACTGTTTCATTCACCAGGATGGGCTTCTTAAAGAATGTAGTACATCTCTTAGGAGAAGAGGTTTGTCACCTGGAACGTTTGAAAAACTTATACTTATCCCTGATGTTGGGGAGTTTTTGATCAGAATTTTCAGAACCAGCAAATTCCAGTTGGAAGGAGAATTATCTTGGATCGGGATTATCTCCTGCAGAGATTGCAGCAGTAAGCCTTTCAAAGAAGTGTTTTATGTAGTGGAAGAAGAGGCTAAACAAGTCAAGGAAAGCCTTTCCAAAATTTTGAAAAATCTATACCTGGGCGACCATCATGACGGGAAGATTTTTTAGGGGAATGACCGGACCCGGAAGGCAATAAAGTGGGGAGTTGTAAGTGGTTGATATCACTACAACTCCCTATTTTTTTGGATTCCCGTGTCCACACATGACACACATTTCAACGATGAAGAAACATGGTACGGGTACATGAACGGCACATTGTGACTGGGGGCAGGAAACTGATCTGCTCTGAAACCGGGAAACTGCATTTCACATGAACCCCCTAAGACAGAAAAAAGGGGTTACGGAAAGCTCGTAACCCACTGAAATTGCTTGGTACCCCCGGCAGGATTCGAACCTGCGACCCCAGGATTAGGAATCCTGTGCTCTATCCTACTGAGCTACGAGGGCACTGGGAAGGAGATGCATACCATCTCGCTGAAACAGTGTCAATGGAGCCATGGTGAACGGTGACTGGCGGATAGTGTCCCTGAGAAAAACCAATCACCAATCACTGATCACCGATCACTGTTCTTATAAGATTTCCTCCAGCCCCACCTGGAGTTTCTGGGCTATTCTTCTTAGTTTCCGCAGTGCTGAAGCCTCGATCTGCCGGATCCTCTCCCTGGTAACACCGTACCGCTGCCCTATGGATTCAAGGGTTTTCGGCTCTCCATCTTCCAGTCCAAACCGAAGAATAATAATTTCCCTTTCGTTTTGGAGCAGTTGGTTGAGCCAGCTGAGAATCATGGAAAGGCGTTTTTCGTCTTCCACTTGTTCGGAAGGCATGACGGCTTTCTCGTCCGGGATCAGGTCCATCAATTCCTGATCATCATCACCGCCAATGGGGGTTTCGATGGAAGAAGTTCTTCTGACGAGCTGATATATGTACTGAACCTTGGTCAGAGGAAGCTCCAAACGTTCGGCGACATCCTGCATGGTCGGGTCCCCCCCCATTTCCTGAATCAGGCGCCGTTCGGTCTTCAAAATAAGGGTGATATCCTCGGAGACGTGCACCGGGAGGCGAATGATGCGCGCCTGGTTGACGATGGCTCGTTCAATGGCCTGACGGATCCACCAGGTGGCATAGGTGGAAAACCGGAAGCCCCTTTCGTAATCGAACTTTTCCACGGCCCTGATAAGCCCCATGTTCCCTTCCTCGATGAGGTCCAGCAGGGGGAGGCCCCGGTTCATATATCTTTTGGCGATGTTTACGACCAGGCGGAGGTTGGACTCGATCATGAGGCTCCGGGCCGTCTCGTCCCCTTCGCTCACCTTCCGGGCCAGGTTAAGCTCCTCCTCCGCCGTGAGCAGGCTGGTCTTGCGGATCTCGTCCAGGTAGATCCGGATGGGATCACGACCCGAACCAACCTCATGGTTTCTCCCCTCCTGAACCTGGTTCGAGTCCGGTCGGTTCGTATCTTTGTCGTTCGTGTCTCGGCCCATATCCCTTATATCGCCGGCAAATACACCAGAGGATCTTCCGGTACCCCTCTCCTTCTTACCTCGAAGTGAAGGTGGGGGCCGGTAGCCCACCCGGTAGATCCGACCCTGGCAATGACCTGTCCTTTCTGGACCTTTTCCCCCATCTTCACGAGGAGGGACGAGTTGTGAGCATAAACCGTGGAAAATTCGTTGGCATGTTTGACGACCACCACTTTTCCATACCCCTTCATCCCGGCCCCACTGTAGACCACTTTCCCCTCGGCCGCAGCACGAATCGCCGTCCCCTTCGGTGCGGCCAGGTCTATCCCCTCGTGCATGCGTTTGCCTCTCATCCCGAAACCCGATGTCAGCCGTCCCTTTATCGGCCAAAGGATGCCGATCTTCTTTACGGGGGGTGGGATATCCCCCCCGGGAGGAACAGGGATGACCTTAAGGATCCTCGTCGCCCCGGGGATAAAAAGGGTGCGCCCGATACGCAGGTCGGTAACATCCTCCACATCATTTACCCACTGGAGCGTTTCAAGGTCGACCTGATAGGTCTTTGCGATCCTCCAGAGGGTTTCTCCCGGCTTCACCCGGTGATGAACACCGGAAAACTGCCCGGGCCCCGCGGTTTGAACGGACACCGGTTTGGCCTGGCTCACAGGAGCTGACTGCCTTCCCGCGCAGCCGGCCAAAAGACCGGCCAGCAGCAAAACCAGAAGGAACCTCGTTTTCGATCCGGAACAGGTGTTCAATTTAAAACCTTTTCCTCGCGCCCTTTTACAAAAACAGTCCAGAGTTCCGAGTTCAGAGTAAATTCACGTTAAACATTAAACGATAAGCTTGATTCCTCCCCGCTCCCCGGCACCTGCGCTCGTCCCGCAGGGTACAGCTCGCGATGACAGCGGTTGTCATTGCGAGGCGTATCCTGACCGAAGCAATCTCAGGCGAAGCCACAAGGTCATTACAGATCCCTTCGGTCACCCGTGAGATCGCGTCGCACAGGTAACAGCTTGCGATGACACTAAAGAGTCCAGAGTCCAACGTCCACCCTTCGACAAGCTCAGGGCCTTCGGGAGTCCAGAGAAACCACGTTAAACGTTGAACGTAAGTAACAACTTTCAAACTTTCAAACTCTCAAACTTTCAAACTTTTAACCGTCTCTCCCGTTGGACGTTTAACGTTGGACGTTGGACCTGTTGGCCACAACCTTCACCAAAACAAAACCCCCAATGAGCAGAGCCATGAAAACCAGTGTTAGCCAGTTAAAGTACTTCTCCAGGAGATGTTTGACCGATTCCCCCCAGAGATAAATGCCCCCCGCAACCAGGAAGAACCTCGCACTCCGGCTCACAGCCGATACCGCAGCGAAGGGTCGGAAGGGGATCTCAAATGTCCCCGCGGACAGGGTGAAGACTTTGTAAGGGATCGGTGTGAAGCCGGCCACCGCAATGGCCCAGACCTCATATTTTTCAAACGCGTTCTTCACCACGGCGATCTTTTTCTCGGAAAACAGCCGATGAAGAAGGGGCCGCCCTCCGAGCCACCCGATGAGGTAGCCGAACATGCCCCCTGTAATCGATCCAACGGAGCAGATAAGGGCCAGAACGAAAGCTGCTTCCGGTTTTATCAGGGCCATGGTGATGAGCAGAATATCGGGCGGGATGGGGAAGAATGACGACTCGGCAAACGCGATGGCAAAAAGCGCCACCGAACCCGACGGGCTCTGCGACCAGCTAACAACCCATTCCAGGAGCCCCTCCATCAGCGTTCACCCTCCCAGCCGTGTTTCCCCACCAGGCGAACAAAAACGCATCCCCCCATTTTTTCCTGGGAGGTACTTCCATCCTCCCTTTTCCGGATCCTCAACAGTTCCTGAACGGAGTTTCCCCCAACGGGGATCACCAGGATACCGCCCGGCGCCAGCTGTTCCAGGAGAGGGCCTGGGACTGAGGGAGAACCTGCCGTCACCAGGATACGGTCGTAAGGGGCATATTCTTCCCATCCCAGTGTTCCATCCGAGAGCTTCACCAGGACGTTCCGGTATCCCTGGGAATCAAGGAACTTCCTTGCTTTTCCCGTCAGTGAGGGGACCCTCTCCACGGAGTAAACCCTGCTGGCCAATTCGCCAAGGATTGCTGTCTGATACCCGGAACCTGTCCCGATCTCCAGGATGCTCTCTTCACCCTTAAGCTCCAGAGCTTCGGTCATCCAGGCGACCATGAAAGGCTGTGAAATGGTCTGCCCTTCTCCAATAGGGAGTGGATGGTCCTCGTAGGCGCTCATCCGCTGGGCCTCACCGACGAAAAGGTGCCGGGGCACTTTCAGCATGGCATCCAGGACTTTTTTGTCCTTGATCCCCCTTGGAAGAAGATCTTTTTCCAGCATCCGCTCCCTGGCCCAGGCCTGCCTGTCGTTGTTTTTTCCTATCAACCACCCTCCCTTTTCCAGCGGCGGATCGTTTCCACCGCATCATATTTGGTCATGTCGGCGTGAAGCGGAGTCACACTGATAAACCCGGCGCTGACCGCCCCCACGTCGGTATCGGTACTTTCCCTGCCCGAGAGTTTCTGCCCGCCGATCCAGAAATAGGGCTGCCCCCTCGGATCGGTGTTCTGAACCACGCTCTCTTCGAAGCGATGGTGTCCCATCCGGGTTATCGCGTACCGGTCCAGATCCTGGTCCGGATCATCAGGAACATTCACGTTCAAAACCGTGTCCTCGGGAAGCCCTCTCTCGACAATCCACCCGGCCATCCGGGCCGCGAACATGGCTGCGGGACGGTAATCGGAAAAACGGTCGTCCACAAGCGAAACGGCTGCCGATGGAATCCCCAGGAGATTCCCTTCCAGGGCAGCCCACACCGTACCCGAGTAGGTAACATCCTTTCCGAGGTTTCCCCCCTTGTTGATCCCGGACACGAGGATATCGGGTTTTTGTTCCCCGAGAATAACGTGAAGAGCGAGGTGAACACAGTCGGTGGGCGTGCCGTCAACGGAGTAGCGATCCTCCTCCAGCTCCGTTATGCGAAGGGGCCGGTTAAGGGTCAGAGAGTGGCTGACGGCACTTTTCTCCCTGTCCGGGGCAACGACGACCACGCGTCCCATTTCCCGGAGCGCTCCCGTAAGGGAGATGATCCCGGGTGCGTAGACCCCGTCATCGTTGGTAACAAGAATGAGCACTTCTCATAACCTCTCGGAACGAAAGGTATTTGGCGCGGCCTGCTGCCACCTTTCCCTGCTAACCTTGGGGAGATATCGTAACCTTTCGGAAAGGTGTTTTCAATGGGTACAAGATTGTTGAATTGAGAATTGAGAATTGAGGATTGAGAATGGAATCGTTTGAAGTTTCAGGTTTGATGTTTGATGTTTGAGGTTTGAAGTTGGCACTTACGTTTAACGTTTATCGTTTATTGTTTAACGTTGAGTATTGGGCGCGGAGACGCGATGACACGGCGGCCCGGGGAAATTCACGAATTTTTAAATTCCAACTTCAGAAACAAAATGCAGGATTGTTCCCATCGTGATGTAGATAACAGGAAGGAAACAAGCTCACAGGGGTGAAGATTGGCTATTTTGCCCTTTCTCCGGGTCCCCGTGTCGCCGCGTCCCCGTGTCAAGTGTATTTTTTCAACCGATCACCGGTCACTGATCACCGCTTTTCCATCCTCTTCATCAGTGCATCGACGCTGACACATTAAACGTTAAACATTAAACCTTAAACGGAATATTCAGCCTGAGATTGATTCGGCTTAAACCACGGCCTCGCAATGACAAAACGGAAAACCGGGAGCCATGGAACTTATTGAAAATTAAAG